>DATHGW010000533.1:0-5390 GCA_035317445.1 Puia sp. | reverse complement strand
CCTGAACCCGTTGCTGTGTCCGTCCATTCTTCGCGGTTGTGCGCGGTTTCATTGGCCTCTCCAAAATTGTAAAAAGAAATTTTGCTTCTTTCCATGGCTTCCCATAACCCTCCTCTCTCCGCATAGTCTTCCGGGTCCATGCTGCCTGTGGATCCGGGAAATCTTCTGCCTGAGGCCTTTGAAAAAAGCATGGCAGTCTTATCCACGCTTGAATTTGTTTCCACCCATTCGTTGGGTATTACGCCGAGCATCCAGTGATGACCATGGATGGAGGCATCGCTGTCGCAATAATAATTATCGGCAAAGGAAAAACTCCTGGCGATCTTTAAATGATTTGGCGCAACATCAATATGATAAAGTGTTTTGTCTTTTTGAATGATATTTACGCCAACGCCAAATCTTGCCAGTGAGGAGTCACCGATACCCGATGTCACCTGACCCAATACCTCGTCGTACGATCTGTTTTCTTTAGTAATGTAAACGATGTATTTGATGGGGCTTTTCCTTATATTTTGCAAAGGGGGCAATGGGTTTTTCCCATCATCCGTCAGGTTTATTTTTTTGAATGTATTCTCCATGGCCTCTTTAGTATAGGCAGCCAATTGCATTTCATCGGGCATGGGGATTTTTTGAAAACTTCCCAGTTGGATGTCGCCGATATAGGTTCCCTGTACGGGCTCCACAAAATGCTGACCACCATTTGGCCCTGCGCCAAACCCCCGGCAACTGATCACATACAATTCTTTTTCATTATTGCCAGTCTGCACGCGGGCTGGTCCCCAACCGGTAGGGATCAGGCCTTTTGTTATTTTTTTCTCAAGATCAATGACAGCGATTGCATTAAAGCCAAGCAAGGCAACATACAATGTTTTTTCATCCTTACTAATTGCGATGCCAAAAGGCAACAAACCACGGTAACGATCAATCAGGCTGTCTGTCTTAATAGAAATATGATCGACAATTTTATGTTCGCGGTAATCGATTACAGAAATATTATCATTGGTTGCATTGGTGATATATGCAAATTTGGTCCCGACGGCGATTGAATTGGGGCTGGCGCCGCCGACTACTTCTGCTCCTTCAACCATTTGGCCTATCTGGTAACCTGGTTTGAATTTATCAATTACTTTATTGGTCGCGAGGTCAATAGTATAAACGCTCATCGCTTCGGGAGCTAAAGGGCTGCCCACGCCCGGGATTTTTCGCCCTTGCAGGGTATAGCCTTCAATAGATTGCTTTGTACCATTGCCATAAGGATGAAATGGCAGTAGCAGGCTGTCATAATTCTTTTCAGTCAGGTCCGGAAGCAGCGGGTAGTCATACATGCCGACATTTGCTACAAAGGCGATTTTCTTGTCAGGGCTGATCGCGAGTCCAAAGGGTTGTCTGCCTGTCCTTATGGAAGCGCTAATTTGTTTGGTTGCCAGGTCGATCCGTACGAGTCTGAAGTTGCCCCTGTCCAATACCAACAGTTCATGATGATCCTGATCTAGTAAGAGATCGGAAGTAAAGCTGTCCTTATAATCAACGGAATCGACTTTTCCGTTCAAAGAAATAGAATCGAGCCGTTGAAGTGTTGAGATATCATATACAATCACTGCGCCATTGTCGCCGCCGCTTAAATAAACTGTTTTTGAATCACCGGAAAATGCCACACCCAGAAAGGAGCCATTTGAAAATGGCGAGGCAATGCTGCCGTCATAACTTGGTACCCTGGTGCTGGCCAGTGTTGCATTATCAATAATGGTGAACACGCCATTATGAAGCGTGACGGTTTTAGTGCCATCCGGGGCAACAGCCATACCAAAAGGATCATGTGTAATTCGAATCGTCTCACCTGCGGGAGAAATATATCGCCCGCTGGCCAGCACACTTTTACCCTTCGTATCGATATGCGCATACTCCTGTATGGCAGGAACCGTTAATACAGGATATTTTTTTTGGGCTTCGCTTTCCAGCGCATGCAGCAGCAAAATCAGTATTAATGATTTGCAAAAAAGATTAGTACTGGGACGAATTGAATATTTCAAGGATCGGTGCCAGAAGTTTATCATAAAATTCTTTTGCATCATCTTCGCTTTTGAAATCATGATGTTCAGGTTTATCATTGGTTACAATTGTCATTCGCCATCCGGTTTCTTCTTGCGTTGGAGAAATGGGAGGTATCTGATTAAAGGAGATTTCTATGGTTTTCGGTAATGTTGTTTCTTTTTCCATTTTATAAGATTGCAGACGTTCAAAATTCGGGTTTTTTGCCGGTAATCGGAAGGAGGTTTTCCAGGCTTATTAGCAAAAATTTCATATATTTCATTGCATGAAAGTAGAAGGCAGGTATTACAGGACCATCTGGCTGAATGAGGAAGCGCATGATGTGATCAGCATCATTGATCAGCGTTTTCTGCCGCACCGTTTTGTTATAGAAAACCTGTGTTCTGTAGCAGATGTGGTCAGGGCGATCAGGGATATGCACGTGAGAGGAGCAGGGTTGATCGGTGCTGCTGCCGCCTATGGTATGTATCTGGCGGCGATCCAGGCGGCGGAAAAGACATCCTTCGGGGAAGACTTGCACCAATCTGCTTTATTGCTCAAATCATCGAGGCCCACGGCAGTGAACCTGGAATGGGCTGTGGACCGTCAACTGGCAGCCATAATGAAGGGGAGCAGCATCGCAGAAAAAATAAAACTGGCTCAGCAAACGGCCATCATGATAGCCGATGAGGATGCAAACTATTGCCGGAAAATAGGTTTGCACGGCACCGGTGTCATTGAGCAGATCGCAAAAAACAAAAAAGCGCAGACTGTTCATATTTTAACCCATTGCAATGCCGGCTGGCTTGCTTTCGTGGACCATGGCTCGGCCACGGCGCCGATCTATGAAGCATTCAAAAAAGGGATAGACCTCCATGTATGGGTAGATGAAACCAGGCCTCGCAACCAGGGGGCAAGCCTTACCGCCTGGGAATTATTGAACCAGGGCATTCCGCATACCGTGATTGCCGATAATACCGGAGGACATCTGATGCAACATGGCATGGTGGACCTGGTGATTACCGGAGCTGACCGTGTTACCCGTAGCGGTGATGTTGCAAATAAGATCGGCACTTACCTGAAAGCACTGGCGGCTCACGATAATGACATACCCTTTTATGTGGCGCTGCCTTCTTCCAGTTTCGACTGGAATATCCGCGATGGTTTGAAGGAGATCGATATCGAACAAAGAAATGGGGACGAGGTTAAATATATTTATGGTCTTTGTGAAAATGAAATAAAAAAAGTATTGGTCACACCGCTGAACAGTCCGGCCCTGAATTATGGTTTTGATGTAACACCTGCGAGACTGATCACCGGTCTGATCACCGAAAGAGGCATCTGCGGCGCCAGCGAAGAAGAGATCATGAATCTGTTTGCAGAAAAAAAGATCCCTGCATGAAAGACGAAGGTAGTATTAAATTCAATTGTCACTGGATCGAAGAGGAACCTTTGGATGATGCATGTATCGAAAAACTCAATCAGTGGCGCGAGCGCCTCTACACACTGCACCTGATTGGTGTTACAGAAGACGGGATCGGCTATGGGAATATGAGTCTGCGTTTTGAAGAAGACCAGTTCATCATCACCGGTTCGGGAACCGGAAGACTGGAAAAGCTTTCGTCAAGACATTATACAAAAGTAACTGACTATAACTTCGGGCAGAACAGTGTGACAACAGCGGGTCCCATCATAGCCTCCTCGGAATCACTCACCCATGCGGCCATTTATAAAACAAAAAAAGACATCAACGCAGTCTTTCACGTGCATCATCATGCGCTCTGGAAAAAACTACTGAAGACGCTCCCTTCAACGGCGAAGGATATACTCTACGGCACACCGGAAATGGCTATAGAGGTGATCCGGCTAATACAAGAAACCAAACAGGCCGGTATAAACATTTTCGCCATGGCCGGGCATGAAGATGGGATCCTGGCTTTTGGACAGGATCCCGATGAAGCGGGAAGGATATTATTGAGCCATTATCTTCTTCCGCCGCCGCCACCGGCGTGAAAACCTCCACCACCATGAAATCCTCCTCCACCAAATGAAGGACTGTGCATCCCGCCAAATGTCCTTGGCGAAAAGCCCGCTGAATTTTGCAAATGCTGCGCCCGGGATTGTCCGGATTCACGCATTTGTTGTTGCCTGTCCAGGTTTCTGGTTGTCTGCTGTGGGAAAGTATTCACACGCGTTCCCGGACTGTTCGTTTGCCGCTGCCATTGACCATTACTTCCTCTTTGATATACATTTCCCTGCCTGTCGGAAAAGATATTATTGGCGGACCGCTCTCCGGCTCTCCCAATATTACTTCTCCCACTGAAAGATCCTAAGCCACTCCTCGTTTCAATTCCATTTCTATTGCGGTAAATATTGTTGTTTGAATGCATAAACCGATCGCCACCGGCTATATTTCTTCCATAGAAACCGTGGTGCCGGTAACCTCCACCATTGTGCCAATATGCAGGATGATAATTCATCGGTCCCCACCAGCCGCCAAACCATCCATCCCAACCAAATCCAAAGCCTTCGTTAAACCAGTTAAAACCATAATCCAAACCAAAACTCCAGCCATACCAGGGATTGTACACCATGCCAAATCCCCATGACCATGGCCGCGGGAAATAATAGCTACCGATCCATGGCTGGTAATAGTAACCGGTGCCATAGACGACGGAAGGACCATAGATAAAACTATTGAGATATCCTGGCGTGTATCCAACATAGATATAATCGGGTGTGTAATCATAGATGTCAACGAATTTGGTATTGTAGACCGATGAAGTGGGGGGAATCAGATCCAGGTCACCGGGACGGGCGGTACTGGCAACCCATGGCCCGGCCGCACCGTTAGAAACAAACCAAACGCCGTTGTCCAGCGCATAATAACTTCCTGCGTACAACAAAACAGTAGCCGAAGTATTCACAGCGTATTGCAAACGCGTTCCATTTATGGGTTGAAACTGTGGATCACCATCGTAAGTGACCTGGGTGGTTGCTGTTTTCCGATCCACTTTTGCTGTCTGAGCCGTCTGTGCATCCATAACGGCTTGCTTAGCGGCTTCGGTTCCGGCAACGCTGGCCAGGACATTGTCTTTCGGTGAACCCTCAGGTATTTTAGCAAAATCCGCGGGCAATTTGTCAGAAGCGATGAATTCACATTCACTATGATCAGTAAGCGCAGCAGCATGATACCAACGGCCTGAAATCAAAATATAATATTGTTGGGCATGTGTGTCCACGAAAATATCATCCGATGAATTTTCAATGTATAACAAGTCGGTTCCCTCAATAGGTAAGAAATCGGGCTCGCCATCAGACTGGATCAATTCCGCAGGAGTGGTGGTGACGACTATTGCCGG
>DATHGW010000532.1:0-3528 GCA_035317445.1 Puia sp. | reverse complement strand
TTTTCGGGGCTGCACTCTTTTTGGGTCTCTGATCTGCAGGAATCAAAGATTCCAGTGATGCTTTGTCTTCCAGGGTTAAGGATGGGCGAAAACGCATGAAATCGTCAATCAATAAAAATTTTGAACCCGCATCAAAGTTGGTGGCTCCCTTCAGGAAAATGGAAAAGGCGTCGAACTCTTCCCGCTCATACCTCCGGATTTCCCCTTTTAAAAGTTCTTTGATCTCCGGTTTAATTGATTTTAGTCTGCCTACCTTGTCCCAGGCTCCGATTCTCTTTTGGAAATAATCTTCATTGATAGAGGCATTGAACGCAAATACTTCTTTACTGTGTGCGCCACGATAGGCGAGCCCGATATCGGATTTGATTTTATCGGTCATCTGCTGTTCTACTTCCTGGGGATCCGGTCCTTTGCCATCTACTCCTTGTTTAACTCCATCCATATAGGTTTTCTGATCCTTTGAATGGTTCCCGATTTCTTTTTTCAATCCACCGGAAACGTCTTCGGTGGATAAGCTGTTATTTTCCCCAAATTTCAGAGGTACTGTTAATGTGCCGTCGAACCAGTTGAAGCGGTATTCACCCTTAAGGTCATCCGGTTTCCATTTATGTTCCCAAAGCGTGATATCGGAAACCAGCAGATCGAGATAAACTTCTACGCCTACTTCAACATCATAGCCGATCATTGATTCCACATCAAATTTCATTTCGGCAGTTTTGAATTTCAACCCTTCATCTGCTGAAAATCCGGCTTCAACTTTAGCCTTAGCGTTGGCGTCGAAGGCCGTCAGCTTAAGATTAACGCGACCTGTGCCCCGGACTCCGGCAATCAAAACCTGTAATCCGGCCTTGGCTCCGATATATGCGTCAACGCCTGCTTTTACGCCGGTACTCAGCGAAATATCAGAAGTTATTTTAGCCTTGCTGAGGTTCTTCAGACTGATTTCTTCCAGGGTTACCTTGGTGCCCTTGTCTAAGTTGAGGCCCTTGAATTCATAAAACAAACCAATACCGGCATCCAATTCCAGTACTAAGGAAACAACGCCGCAGGATGCAATGGGAATCTTCTGAGCGAAGTCCCAAATATTTAATGCTTTGTCGGTTGTTTTATCTCCCTTTTTGCCCGGGACTATATTTTTATCTTCCGTAACATTCATCTCTCCGCCAATGAGAATATCCCCATCCTTCGTGATGCGGACTTTCAGTTTGGCTTCAACACCCGGGGTAATCACCAGACCCACCTGGCCGGATGCGTAGTAAATAAGCTCTTTTCCAATTGCCTCCGACTTCTTGCCGGTTTCATCAACGGTACCATTGGTTACGCCCAGATCGAAATCACCCGAGATCTTCCCTTGTCCAAAATGTACTTTGGCCGACACGTCAAACACGCCTTTCACGAAGGATGCCTTGACCTCCCTGATGCTGAGCCCGCCAATATTAATGTTTGGATCCATCTGGCCTTTTATGCTCACGTCCCAGCCAGCATCCCCTTTCTCGAATGAGGCCTGTACTTTGCCGGCCGATTTCAGTTTGCTACCGAAATCCACATCGCCTGAGATCAGTAATCCCCCGTTTTCGAGTTGTTCAATATGGATCCCAAATTCTTTTACACCCGGAATATTCAGCGTTGCCTTACCGTCTCCGGTCACCTTGCCTTTGTCATAATTCACTTTTACCGTCAGCGATTTTACACCGGGAATTTTCTCTTTCTCCAGAGTAACACTACCGGCGAATTTGAATTCATTTTTAATGTAGGAGACATTGATCTCCGATTTGAAGAGCTCAGGATCGAACTGGAATTTCCCCTCGATGCCAAACCCATCCTGCGTGCTGCCAAGACCTTTCAGCAGACCTTTGCCAATCTTAGCTACTTCAAAATCGAGCAGACCCTGTACGCCCAGACCTTTCTTCGTGCTCGCAAAAATGGTCAGGCTCAGGTCATTGACCACAAAGGGTTTGGGAAATTTATCTTTCAGATCATCCAGTGATAATTCTTTGCTCACGGTAAAATCATCTCCGATCATACTGATTGCGATGGGTGTTTTATCGATGATCGGGATATTGGTCATGATATTACCCTCTAACATGATGCCGGCCGTTTCATGAAGACTGAATTCGTTGATTACAATGGGACTTAGTCCGTTGAATTCCAGAATGCCTTCGAGGCCCTTATCTTTATCTTTGAAAACCAGGTAGCCGGTATTGATCAGGAAAGCTTTTTTATTGAACTTGATACTGAAATCCCGGCCAGCCTTCATTCTTTGGGTAAAATTCCTGCCCAGCGTTACTTTGATTTCTCCGAATTCCTGATTATCGGCGGTACCGGGTGTAAAATTGAAGTCGGTAAGATCTATTCCGGGTAACCAATTGTTTTGTGGTTTTTTAAAAGGAAGTTTTATTTTCATGGGTAAACCAGAGGATTCACGGATATACAACACAAAAACTTTGTCTGATCCCTGCGAATCACTGATTTCATTGGCCGTCATTTGTCTTAACTGCTGAAAATGCGCCCCATCTTTTATTTCACTCATTGTCCAGTATACGTCGCCGTTACCCCGGTAGGGAAGGTTCCAGCTTTCTACCTTACTGTAATGGGTGATGTATTCGGTATTGAGTGTCGTCCTGGCAGGTAGATTTGGATTGTTGGGGAGTAAGGCAGTTCTGGCCTCGTCCATCCGGCTTTGTCTTTCCAATTTGATCGAATTACCAGAACTGGTGTTGGCCAGTTTATCCGTCAGTTCATAATTGGTTTCAGCATTACTTCCTCCCAATTGAAGCTCTACGATGTGATCTACCTGGTGAAGATTACCCTTGCCAAAACGATTCCATTTCGGGAACAGGGCTTCCTCCTGCACCTGTTCCATCTTTCCAATGATCCTGAAATCTGAATTCTTCGCTTTCAGGAAATAAATGCCATCAGTCGTCTTTTGTTTATCCTGTAAGAAGCTGGCTGTTTTTGCGTACACGGCACCTTGAACAAACTCTTTCCAGATATCATTGTGGCTTCGAACCGCAGGTCGGGGTTGAAGCGCATGCAGGGGAACGATAAATTTTTCACTATTTCTTTTTTTGAAGTCAGGGAGATTTATTTTTTCTATGTATAACTTCTTGCCGGCTTGGTCAAAACTCGGGTAGGGAGGTGGGGAGCCGGTATTCGCAGTTGGATTTGGCTTTGGATCAGGTGCCCGCTGGATCAGTTTTCGCTGGGCCGAAGCACCCTGCTGTACGGTATGGGTTAACTCATGGGCCAGTAAATGCTGACCGTCTTTACTCGATGGATTGTATTTGCCCTGGTTGAAATAGATATCCCGGCCATGCGTGAAGGCCTGTGCTTCCAGGGCGCTGCTCATATCGGCGGCGCTTTGATCCTGATGTATGCGTACCCCGCTGAGGTCCGCACCCATCGCCGATCCCATGCTGTGCTGAATATTTTCAGGAAGCGGATTGCCCTTGCCTCGGCCGGAAGACAAACTGTTTTCCACAGACGATGGGGCAGTGGAAGCAGTGCTATTCGTTTTGCGTTGAACCG
>DATHGW010000531.1:0-5667 GCA_035317445.1 Puia sp. | reverse complement strand
TCGCTACGCGATCCCCTTTTTGGACATTTATGGCGAGAAAGCTTTTAGCCACCGTTTCCACCTGTTTCCAGAATTCAGCATACGAAACGCGATATTGCTGGTGAACGCAGATCAGCGCAGGCCTTTCGGGGTATTGATTGCAGGTGTTCCGGAGATTTTCTCCGATCGTCTCTCCCAACAAGGGATGCTGGCCTATGCCGTATGCGTATGACTTTGATGGCATCTGGCAAGAATCTTTATTTAAATATAATGCTAATTTGGAATACTCACGCCCAATTGCCGACGACCATGATGAAATCAAAACTAAAACGCTTTGCAATTGTATTCATAGTAATATTAACGGCGTTATTTGTCTACACAGCAATAAAAAACAGAAATTCCAGCAGCATGACCCTGAAACAGAAAGTATTAAAAGCATTTTATCCCCTGGTCATGAGCATAAGTAAATTAGCCGGGAAAAAATCAAAAATGAAAATCAATCCTTCCCAGGCAATACCGGCGGTATCATTTTATTCCCTGTATGCGATCGACAACAATGGAAATAAAATCAATTTTGAACAATTCA
Source organism: Puia sp. (assembly GCA_035317445.1). Classification (GTDB taxonomy): domain Bacteria; phylum Bacteroidota; class Bacteroidia; order Chitinophagales; family Chitinophagaceae; genus Puia. Next base: position 5,102 of record DATHGW010000531.1, on the reverse strand, counting down.
AGGGGAAAAAGGTGTTGCTGGTGAATACCGCTTCGGAATGCGGGTACACACCTCAATATCATGAACTGCAGGAATTATCCAATAAGTACAGGAACAAACTGGTTGTATTGGGATTTCCTGCGAATGATTTTGGCGAACAGGAAAAAGGAAATGACGCAGAGATTGCCAGTTTTTGCAAAAAAAATTATGGTGTTAGTTTTCCGCTGGCACAGAAAAGCAGTGTCATCAGGGGCGATGCGCAAAACAAGGTGTTTGAATGGCTCAGCTCCAGAAAGGAAAATGGATGGAATGACCAACAACCGGTTTGGAATTTTACGAAATATCTTGTCGACGAAAGAGGTGTGCTGACGCACTATTTCGAACCCTCGGCATCGCCACTCGGCGGCGAGGTTGTGGAAGCATTGAATAAATAAGCTATTTAATAAATTTTATACTGGGGTAGCTGAAGAATCCTCCATTGAAGGCCCTGATGCCGGCAATGGCAACCAGGATCCAGGAAAGAAAGCGGATTAACCCTGCGATCAAAGACAAACCAATTCCACTCGAAACCATAACAAAGGGGCTTTGGAACAAAGCGGCGTATCCAAGACTGCCTATGAGGAAGATCGCGAAAATTATGCCGATGATCGACATCGTGATTTGAAAATTAAGTGATTCTTTTCCGTGACGATCAATCTCCGGCAATTCGTTTTTCTTGATCTGCCACACAATAAGTGGACCCAAAATATTGCCATAAGGTAAAAAAAGGCTTGCCAGCGCAGATATATGGCAAAGCATGGACCAGGTTCGTATTGCTTGTTCACGATTATTCATAAAAGAAGGCATTTATTTAAAATGAAAGAAGCGGTTTATCAATAAGCGCAGTCTGCCAGCTGGTCAGCAGAAAAAGGAACGGCAGATTTTTCCGGTTTGAAGCCCGAGTAGCGTATCCGGATTTGCTGCAGCACCTCATTGATCTCGTCAAAAGAATTTTTTTGAACGAGCAGGTTACGGAATTCTTTGATATGCGAAAGGCCTTTAAGGTAATTGCTGTAATGACGCCGCATCTCCAGGATGCCCAGCACGGAGCCTTTCCATTGCATCGACCTGGTCAAATGTTCCAGGATGACTTCAATGCGTTGTTCCACCGATGGGGCAGGTAAATATTCGCCGGTTTGCAGGTAGTGTTTCATCTCGTTAAAGATCCATGGATACCCGATGGCGGCTCTTCCGATCATGATGCCATCAACCCCGAATGTATTTTTATAAACCAGTGCCTTTTCCGGCGAATCAATATCGCCGTTTCCAAAGATGGGGATATTGATTCGTGCATTGTTTTTTACCTTGGCTATCAGCGTCCAGTCGGCTTCTCCCTTATACAATTGAGATCTCGTTCTGCCGTGTATGGTGAGCGCCCGGATGCCCGCATCCTGCAGGCGTTCGGCCACTTCCTCAATATTTTTTGAATTGTCGTCCCATCCGAGCCTGGTTTTAACCGTAACGGGCAATTTGGTTGAATTCACCACTGCCTTGGTTAGCCGAACCATCATATCTACATCCTTCAGCACGGCGGCGCCGGCGCCCTTACAAACAACTTTTTTTACCGGGCAACCGAAATTGATATCTACCAGGTCCGGATTGGTCGTATCGATGATCCTTGCGCTCATGGCCATGGCTTCCTCATCACCCCCGAAAATTTGTATGCCAAAGGGGCGTTCATATTCGAAGAAATCAAGTTTCTGCCTGCTTTTGATGGCATCGCGGATCAGGCCTTCACTGGAAATAAATTCGCTGTACATCAGGTCGGCGCCATGCTGTTTGCACACATAACGGAACGGAGGATCACTCACGTCTTCCATGGGTGCGAGGAGAAGTGGAAAATCAGGAAGTAATATGTTGCCAATGGTAACTGCCATAATGGATGAATGCGGTGGAGAACGTATCTTGCAACCGGTTTCCTGCGTTAAACGCGCTGCAATTTACATACTTAAATCGAGGGGCGGAAGCAGAATTATGCATCTTAATATAAAGAAACAGCCTGCCTGGCTGCAATTGGTGATCTTTGGCCTGATCACGATCGTGCTGGCATTTGTTGGAAGCGCCATCGGGTTCCTGATTATTGCCTCCTCCAATCACATGGGATTGATGGAGTTAAGCAAGATTACCCCATCCGACTTCGCAAAACCTGAGTTTGCCGGCATTGCAAAATCATTACTGGTTGTGCAGTTCTTTGCGATCTTCTTATTGCCTTCGCTGCTTTTTGCATTTCTCGCTGACCCGAAACCGTTAGCTTTTGCCGGACTAAAAAAGCCAGACCAGGCAAATTTTATTTTTTTAGGTGTCCTCATCATTCTTGTCTCTTATGTGCTGGTTGCCTGGCTGGGGGAACTCAATCAAAGCCTGGTGAAAAACCTGCTTGGAAAAACCGCCAGGCAATGGATAGACAAGGGTGAATCTGAAGTAGACGGAACACTGCAAAATATTCTTGTAATGAAAAATCCGGTTGACCTGCTGGTGGCCATTGTGTTGATCGGCATATTGGCTGCAGTGGGTGAAGAATTGTTTTTCAGGGGCATTCTGCAGCGGATCCTGATCCAGGCCTTCAAAAGTCCCTGGGTCGGTATCCTGGTCACAGCGGCTTTATTTTCCGCTATCCATGGGCAATTTATGGGTTTCATACCGCGCATGATCCTTGGCGTGGTGCTGGGCGCATTGTATTGGTACAGCGGAAGTCTGTTGCCCGCCATGGCGGGGCATTTTGTATTCAATGGACTGCAGGTCGTGCTGGTCTATTTTAAAGTAATTGATACCAGCTCAAATACCGTTGGCGCAAGGTTCCTTCCTGTCGCCGGCGTGATTTCTCTCGTCATCGTGATCTACTTGCTCAACTATTTGAGAAAACGGTCGATTACAACTTATGATGGAATATATAGACAGCCCGTGGAGCCTATGGATATTTAATCATTGTTTAATTTCGGGATTATGGCGCTAAATATCGTCAGCTTCAGAACACGTGCACTCACTGCCTTAATATTTGTGGCCGTCATGCTGGCCGGTTTGTTGTGGAATGAATGGAGCTTCCTGGTTTTGTTTTCTGTAGTCCATTTTGGTTGTTGGTTTGAATACCAGAAATTAATTGCATTGATCGACCCGCGATACAAACAGATCAGCGTTTTTCATAAATATGGTGTGATGCTTGCCGGGTGGAGTCTGATGCTCTATGCAAGCGGTGAGGCCTTTCACATTGGGCATGTTTCGTTGCAAACGATAGGGTTTTGGGCCGGACTGATGTTGATTTTCGTATTGCCTATCCTGGAGATCTTATTTGCGGGCACCCTAAATTTTAAGAATATAGCACATTCTTTTCTCGGCCTGCTGTATATTTCTTTAACTCTGGCGTTGTTTACCAATTTAAGGGTGATCTTTTATAACAGCAAGCTAAACCTGATTCTGGTGCTCATGGTCATTGCCTCGCTTTGGATCAACGATACCATGGCCTACCTGGTCGGATCCTGGATCGGCAAAACGCCATTATCAAAGATCTCTCCCAGGAAAACATGGGAGGGTACGTTGGGTGGAATCATTTTGGCAGTTGTCGTGATGGGACTCATCGGGTATTTTGTAAGCAGCGAATTTGATTGGGAAGCCATTATTCAATGGATGAGTGTGGCGGCCATCACCGCAGTGATGGGCACTTTTGGGGATCTGCTGGAAAGCAAACTCAAAAGAATGGCACAAGTAAAAGACAGCGGCCATGTACTGCCGGGTCATGGAGGATTTTTGGACCGGTTTGATTCTTTGTTGATCGCTGTTCCTTTCGTTTGGATCTACGTGATGCTATTCATGCGTCCCTGACATTTCCTACATTTGCCATTCAATTGATTCCAATGACGATTCACAAGGAGGGATACAAGACGATCGCCATCAGCACTTTTATCTTTGCCCTCATTAACCTGCCTTCGTTTTATTTTATCAGTTTTCACCATCCCTGGTTAAGCTGGATCATCTTTATTACTACCCTGGGCCTGTTGTTGTTTCTTATTTCTTTTTTTCGCGTTCCTTCAAGGAAGAAGACCTTGGGAGAAAAATTGATCGTATGCCCGGCCGACGGGAAAGTGGTGGTGATAGAAGAAACATTTGATGTTGAATATTTTAAAGACAAGAGACTGCAGGTTTCTATTTTCATGAGTCCCGCCAACGTGCATCAGAATCTTAATCCCGTCAGTGGGGAAGTTGTCTACAATCAGTATCACAAAGGCAAATACCTTGTGGCATGGAATCCTAAGTCCTCTACCGAAAATGAACGGCACAGCGTCGTGATCAGATCGGGTGCAGGGGAATTGCTGGTCAAACAGATTGCAGGAGCGCTGGCCAAGCGCATTATCAATTACCTCGAGACCGGACAGCAGGTGAAGCAAGGCGAGGAGATGGGATTCATAAAATTCGGATCGCGTGTTGATGTGCTACTGCCTGTGGGAACAAAGGTCAAGGTTGAATTGAACCAGGTTGTTCAGGGCGGAGTGAGTGTTCTGGCGGAGTGGTAGTTTTGGGGAAATAAGAAAGAAGGAATAAGAAATAAGGAATGAGAAAGTGGCCTGTGTTCAGAAAATATTTTCTAATTCTTTTAGTGAGTAAACCATATAAGTGGGTTTGATTTCAGGTTCCAGGTTCACGTGGTTCACGTAGACCTGGTCTATGCCGGCATTCATCGCACCCCGGATGTCAACATCCAGGCTATCGCCGAGCATGATGCTGTTGTCTTTTCCTGCCCCTGTTTTCGCCAGCGCATAGTCGAATATTTCTTTGTGTGGTTTTAGGCTGTTGGCAGATTCGGACGTGATCACTTCCCGGAAATAGTTATCCAAACCCGAGTTTTTCAGTTTACTCCATTGTGTTTTTTGAAAACCATTCGTGATCAGGTGTAATGTATATTGCCTCCCGGCCAGCCATTCGAGAATTTCTTTTGTGTATGGAAAGAGGATGGTTCTTGTAGGCAACAGGTCAAGAAAAACTTCCCCCATTTTTTTTGAAAGAGCTTCATCGCCAATCCTGAAATCCAGCAGGGTTAGTGCCATTCTTTTCCATCGCAGCTCATCCACTTTGATCAAACCATTCCTGTAGCG
>DATHGW010000530.1:0-4163 GCA_035317445.1 Puia sp. | reverse complement strand
ATTTGGATTGAAAAGAGATAGGTCTGCCATGGTCGGTGTTCTTGCGTACAAAACGCAGTGCAAGGTACTACAGTATGCGGTAGAGGCCAAAAATTTGCCGGTGCAGGTCTGACGGAGACCGTCAGACCATAAGCGCATTTGATAATCAAATCATTAATCGCCTGCCCAACTCCATCAACTTGTTAACAGATCAACCAACGAATTGCCCTAACTTCGCGTTCATGAAAAGAGGTCATATCGTTTTACTGGTTTTTATCGCTATTGCCATCGGTATTTTGATCAGTTTTATGGGCAACCTGTCTACCTACAAAACCATAGCATCGGCAAAACAAAGGGAAGGTAAAAGTGTAACTATCATCGCGAAACTGGACAAAAGCCAGCCGGTTGAATACGATCCGGTCAGGAACCCGAACTATACAAGCTTTTACATTTCGGATACCCTGGGCAATACAGCCAAAGTAGTCTACTACAATGAAAAGCCTTATGATATGGAAAAGGCAGAGCGCATCGTATTGAAAGGAAAAATGAAAGGAGATATTTTTGAAATCACCAGCAAAGACGGTATCCTCATTAAGTGTCCTTCCAAATACAAAGACGATCCCGAGGCAGCCAAAAAAAACCTGGGACAAACTCAATAAATTACCATGAATTATTTAGGAGAACATCTGCTGCCGGGCAGGGTGGGTCATTTTTTTGTTCTGCTTTCTTTCGCGGCATCTTTTGTAGCAACAATTTCCTTTTTTAAAGCCACTCAGGCAAAGACGGCGGAAGACGAACGGAACTGGAAACGCCTGGCCAGGATCGCATTTGGCATCGATTGCATTGCCGTTTTCTCAGTTTTCGCCACGATCTATTACATCATCCGTTCTCATCTTTTTGAATACAATTTTGCCTGGGAACATTCCAGCCTTGCGCTTGATTTCCAATATTTGCTGAGCTGCATTTGGGAGGCGCAGGAAGGTAGTTTTCTTTTGTGGACCATGTGGCACTGCGTACTCGGGGTTATCCTGATCTTTAAGGCCAGGCAGTGGGAAGCGCCGGTCATGACCGTAATCAGTTTTGTTCAGCTGTTTCTCGCCACGATGATCCTGGGCGTATATTTTTTTGGAGTCAGGGTGGGTCATAGCCCCTTTCTGCTGGTTCGGCAGATGGAAGGGTTGATGAATCAGCCCCTTTTCAGCCGGGCAGATTATCTCTCCTTTCCGCAGATGCAGGACGGGCAGGGACTGAATGCACTGCTACAGAACTATTGGATGGTGATTCATCCACCCGTTCTGTTTCTCGGTTTTGCATCCACGATAGTGCCCTTCTCTTACGCGATTGCGGGGCTTTGGAAAAAACGATATGGACAATGGACAAAAGCTGCCCTGCCCTGGACATTATTCTCCTGCGCCATTCTCGGAACAGGGATCATGATGGGAGCAGCCTGGGCATATGAATCACTCACTTTTGGCGGTTACTGGGCCTGGGACCCGGTAGAAAATGCATCCCTTGTTCCCTGGCTTGTGCTGGTTGCCGGTTTGCATACCCTGGTTATTTACAATGCTACCGGGCACTCCCTGCGCGCGACATATTTGTTCCTGATCCTGGGTTTTGTGCTGGTATTGTATTCAACCTATCTGACCCGCAGCGGCAAACTCGGCGATACTTCTGTGCATGCATTCGTGGAATCTGGTATGGACGGGCATTTGGTGGCCTTCATCCTGGTGTTTCTTGTTCCAGCCATGTTTTTATATATCAGGGAGTATAAGAAAATTCCGCATATCGTTAAGGAGGAAAGCACCTATTCAAGGGAGTTCTGGATGTTTATCGGGTCACTGGTGATTTTTCTTTCGTCTGTTTTTATTATTGTCGCCACTTCTTTACCGATACTCAATAGCATTGCGGGTACCAAATGGACCACAGGAGAGGATTCGGCTTTCGCGTACAACCGGATAGAAATATTTATCGCGATCATACTGGGACTACTTACGGCCGTCACGCAATATTTAAGATACAAGGATACACCGAAACAATATTTTGGGAAAAAGATCCTGCTGCCTACCCTGATCGCGCTATTGCTTTCGGGTCTGATCAGTGTCTTCGGCGGGATCCATTACGATAAATATGGAAGCGGTTATCTTTTCGCTATTCACGCTGGTCTGTTTGGTGCTGTCTATTCCGTGGTTGCCAATGCAACCTATATCTGGGCCGGCCTGAACGGTAAACTGAAAGGCGCCGGCGGATCGGTGGCACATATCGGTTTTGGCCTCGTGTTATTAGGAATTCTGGTGTCTTCTTCCAAGAAAGAAGTTTTATCTTATAATACAACAGGTATCAATCTGCCCTTTGATCCCGCGATGAAAGAAAACCCATTGGAAAATATTACCCTGCTGAAAAATGTAAAGACCGACATGGGGAAATACTGGACGGAATATCAGCGTGACGATTCCACGAACAAGGCAGGAAACATCATTTATTTCAAGGTTAATTTTACAAAAAAAGACGACGGAAAAGAATTCAGTTTATATCCCAACCTGATCAGGAACACCAAGGGTCAGGAAAACTATTCACGCAATCCGGACAAATATCACTACTGGAACAGGGATATTTTTACTTATCTCAACTATGCAAATGTCATGGATAGTGAGCGGGACACGAGCAGGTTTCAACCGCATGTTATTGCTGTTCATGATACTGTATATTATTCAAAAGGATATATGGTGCTGGACAAGATCGTGGTGAATCCCAATAACAACAAATACCATTTTACGCCTTTGGATACTGCACTGATGGCGGAGATCAGGGTGGTCAGCAGAGACAGCATGCATTATACGGCGAACCCGCTGCTATTCATCAAGAATAATGAGGCGCACTTTATAGCAGATACGGTTTTCGCGCAGAACCTGGCCGTGGGCCTGGGCAAAGTTACCGATCACAACAAAATTGAACTGATGGTTAAAGAATCCTCTTCCATGGTGCCCTTTGTTTCACTTAAAGTATATGTATTCCCGTACATCAACGTCTTGTGGTTGGGTATCCTCATCATGGTCTCGGGTTTTGTCATGAGCATGGTGCGCCGGAGGAAGCAGTTACTCAAAGTCGCCGCTGTTTAGGCTCGTTCAACAAGATTTTTTAGTTAAATTTTAGCTTTTCCCTTCGAACCGACCGGGTTACACTCCCGTCTTCAGGGTATAAAATACAGCGAATTTGTATTACCTTTAAGCTGTCTAATATGGGCTCCATTTCCAGAAAACATACCTGCTTTCCCGCTATCCTCGTACTCCTGTTGATGGGGATTTCAGGCGTTGCCCAGCAGCCATCCTCGCTCAAATTTGGTCCCAGGGACACGCTGATCGTTCCCATGATTGTTTATCAGGGCGACACCATACCTTCCCGCAATCTTCCCATGGTTTTTGTGATCAGACCAATGCCCTTTGCTATGCGTAAAAGGCTGGAAGAATGGACCCGGCTGAGAAATGCCGTTTACGTTACTTATCCATACGCCCGCAGGGCCGGCATCATCATGAATGAAATGAACCTGCAGCTGGCAAAAATGAAGAAGGAGTCAGAAAAAAAGAACTATATCAAGACGAAGGAAAAAGACCTGAAAAAAGAATTTACTGATCCACTGGAAAAACTATCTGTGTACCAGGGAAAAGTGTTGATGAAACTGATCAACCGGCAAACCGGCAATAATTGCTATAATATCATCAAAGAATACAAGGGTGGGTTCACCGCACGCTTCTGGCAAACCGTCGCTTTCTTTTTTGGAAGCAACCTCAAACAACCCTACGATGCCAAGGGCGATGACCAGCAAATCGAATTGATCGTGCTTGAAGTGGAGAGAATGTATAGAGGATGATGTGGTGATGTGCGGATGTGCGAATGAAACAATATGGGGAGTTATGGTCGCATTGAAAAGTTTATTCAATTTCAATTAATTCGCACATCCGCACATCTGCACATTATTTCTTGTTTTTTATACTCTCTATAGTGGCTGTCGTCGAAACGCCCTCCACCATCCGGTTAGTCACCACCCTTCCTCCATTGGCAATGACTTCTTTGGCGCCAACGATTTGATCGATGGTATAATCCCCGCCTTTTACGAGGACATCAGGCAACAATGTTTGAATCAGGTGCAGGGGGGTGTCTTCTTCAAAAAGAACGACTGCATCGACCAT
>DATHGW010000529.1:0-2729 GCA_035317445.1 Puia sp. | reverse complement strand
CGAGTCATCATTTAAATCGAAATGGATGATCAGCTGACTGTCCTTTGCGATGAGTGGAAAATCGCTCCATTCGCGGGTTGTGCCTGAGCGTATATGATGCATCCGGGCATCTAATACGAGCTTTTGTGCAGAAAGGGCGCTGCAGAAAAGAATTGAGATCAGTATAAGGGTAATGGTTTTGATGCGGTAAATTTACTCCGTTTTCAGACAATCTACCAGAGCTGACATAAAAGACATTATGTTCATTAATAAATCTGTATAAGGACTTCTGCAGGAATATGAAGCACTTCATTCAATTTTCTAATCATTGCTAAACTTAGTTTTCTCTTTCCGGATAGAATTTCAGATTTCCGGGAACGGTGACCGAGAATATCAGAAAGTTCAGCCTCAGACATGCCCATTTGCTCTAACCTGAATTTAATTGCTTCAAGGGGTGCCGGCTTTGGTACTGGATAATGCTCAAGCTCGAATTCCTTGACAAGAATCGATAAGATTTCCAACTCGTCAGATTCTTTTGAATTCGGCTTTGTATCCTTTTGCATAAGAGCATATAGGCGGGTAAGAGCCTTTTCATATTGACCTTTATTTTTTATTGGTTTTAGCATAAACAATTTTTTTTGCATCTATTTTATCATAATTTTTATGAGTTCCAAACCAAATAATAAAAACAATTTTTAAGCGGTATTCAATATCTACAATCAGCCGGAATGTGTTCCCGTGAATATTAAATACTACCCGTTTATCAGTTAATATCGAGGCATTCCTGTATTGCTGTTTTAAATCATTCGGATTGTTCCACCCGGCAGTCTCCGCTTCTTCATACCAGGCTAATAAAGCCTGCTTTGCCTGGGGAAATACTCTCCAGTTTTCTTTTAAGGTTTTTACTGCAATAACCCTCACGCGCAAATATACAAAAAATGTTACCAATTTGGTAACATGGAGGGAAAAATGTAACCTTCCAAAAATCAGGTACACATGATAAATCGCTGAATATACGCGAGTAAGATGTGTCAATTTTTAAACAAAACAATCCCCCAGAAAAAATGATCCGGCGGGGCAGAATCCCAATTACCATAGGCATGCCCTGCATCTGATTTATAACGGAGTTTATAACTGCCTGCCTTAAGCGTGATCACTGTATCCACGCGTTGATTTTTTGGTGCGCCTCCGGCATGTTTTGCCGCTTGGCCCTGCATCTGCCAGACCATCTTACCCTGGCTGTCGTCAATCCATCCGTAGTCGCACCAGGAAGTAAAATCGCCCGAGCAATTTTCGCCTACACCATATACTCTGACCGCGGTTGATTTGCGGAGGGAAAATGTTTTGCTGATGTCCTGGTTGATGCCGGCATTGCGGATCACTACGATGGCCTGTCCTTTGGGCAGGGGCGCAATACGGGCGAAATTCAGTTTTGCATACAAATCATAAAACTGTTTTGCCCTTGCCGTATCGCCGTGTACAATGGACATGGCGGCTTGTGCGACGAGTTCTTTATTGTAGAAGTCCTTCCAGCTGTTTTCTTTGGATGCATTTGGCTGTTGTCTGATAACGTCCATGGGCAAAAAGTCTTTCCAGCTGCTTTCTTCGGATGCAGTTAGTTGATGTCTGATCGCCGCCATGGGTCTGCGATAATCAACCAGGGTAAGCATGCTATCCTCATTGATGCAATATTTATAAAACAATTGTCCGACCGGTGAAGTAAAAAGATCCCCATCGCCCAGCGGAAAAGGCTGACTGAGTTTATCCGTATTGGCCAGCACGACCAGTGTTATTTTTCTGGATGGCACTTTCACAAACAAACCCGATTCGCCCTGTGTTTGTCCATAGTGCCAATAGAACTCAATCCCTTTATAGTTTTGTGTAAACCAACCCAAACCATAAGGAGTCAATTCTCCGTTCTTTGTTCTATTGGGCGCAAATATTTCCTTTTGCGTCTTGGGGGTAACAAACTGGTTCCTGTCGATGGCGGCGGAATATTTCAGCAGATCCCCTACGGTTGTAGCCAGTCCGCCAAAAGCGCCAAATTCATCCAGGTATTTTGTTGGAATAATTCCACCTTTTGCATTGAGCTCATAAGGTTTTGCCAGCCTTGTAAAAGAGGTTTCAAAAAAAGGTTGCATGTCTTTTCTTTGCTGCGTATAGGCCAGATAATGATCCGGCGAAAGGCCAGGTGCGGTCGATGACATGTTTAATGGTCTTACAATCTGCTCCATCAGCAACTGGTAAAAAGGCAGTCCTGATGCTTTTTCTATGATCGGACCCAACCTGCCGAAACGGAAACCATTGTATTGATAATATGTTCCCGGCTCTCCTTCCGATGTATGGGTCAGCAGGTTTTTTACCGTGATTCGGGGATTGCCAAAATCCAGCCCGTAATCGGCAATCGGCGCATCAAGATTCAGTTTCCCTTGTTCGACCAACTGCATGACCAATGTGGAAGTAAAGGTTTTTGTTATGGAAGCGATCCGGAAAGAAGTGTTTATGGTGGCTTTTACCTGTTGTTCAAGATCGGCATAACCGAAAGCCTGTTCAAAAATAATGGAATCATCTTCCATGAGCGCCGCTGCCATGGCGGGAATTTTAAGTTCCGTCCGGATTGCATCCAATCCTGCAATAAAAGGGCGTAGGTTTTTTTTGACCTGTGCATTTGTCGCCACGACAATGACAAAGGAAAATGCCAACAATTGGAATCCGGGACATTTATTCATCATGTTTTTTTGAAATGCCAG
>DATHGW010000528.1:0-3858 GCA_035317445.1 Puia sp. | reverse complement strand
CTGCAGGAAAAATCAATTATCCAGTCGATCGGTGAATGAGACATTGGTCGACAATGCGAGATCCTTTTTTTTAAGAACACACAGCGGCGAAGAAGGCAGGGTTCAAACAAACAGTAATGGCGCCCCCAGAAATTTCAGGTTAAGCCAGAGAAGAACCCTGCAATGGGACAAGGCGAGCATAATTGATTTGGGAATTGCGAAGGCCGTGATCGTTCCGGTCAAATTCAATCGAGATTTTTATGTAACGAGCAATTTCAGTGGCCGTGCCACGTATTCCTTGGATAATATTACCCGGCTTTACCTTTCTCCGGATAGTTCGGGAGGTTTCAATGTCGCCATGCTTAGCTTTTTTCCCGACAGCAACTACATAACCGGAACACAATTCACCGGCATTGCATTTGTGGAAGATTGGGAAGGGAATGCCATAACGAAATACAAGTTTGACAAGAACAACAAGATCCTACAATGGACGGGTAGCGCTCAATCAGGTAATCAGGGAATTGTGCATGGCGAATCTGTTGACAGAGGGAATATGCTTATAACTGAAACGTGTTACACGATCACTGGTTACAATTATTCAGCAGACAATCCAAATTTAACCTATCCCTGGTCTGAGCCTGCGGGTTGCGCGTACAGTTATGTCGAAAGCATTTCAAATATTTCGACCGGTGGCGGCCTTTCAGGATCAGGTTTCGGTGCAATCGCGGGGAGCAGGATTGGGGTAAACCTAAGTCCAGGGAAGACTGTAATAATAGCCGGGGGCACAAATATCATTGGCAACATCAAGGATTATACCAAATGCTTCAGCAATGTCGCCACATCGGATCACAGTTTTACCGTCACGGTTTGCGTAGACCAGCCTTTACCCGGTTCCAGACAACCCTGGGGTTTTACGGGAACGGGTTCATCGGCAACGGGACTTCCTGTTGATGTAGGTCATTGCTTTCTGGTATTGACCGAAAATTATCCGGGCGGGTCCACCGTACGCAATGTCGGATTTTACCCAAGCGACGCAGTTAACCCTTTATCGCCATCAACACAAGGACAGTTGAACAATGACGCCAGTCACAGCTACAATATTTCTCTCACCATCAAACTCACCAACACGCAATTCTCTTCTGTCTTGAATTATGTTACTCTTGGCAACAACCTGGGATTCAATTATAACCTTAACTCCAATAACTGCACAACTTTTGTACTACATGCACTTAATCAAGCCGGCATTTATCTTCCGGCTACGTCGGGGTCATGGCCCAATGGATCTGGTAATGATCCGGGAGATTTGGGAGAAGATATCAGGCTAATGCAACTATCTACAAACATGACCCGAAACACGGTATTTAACTATCATCCAAACTTTGGAAACTGCTATTAATTTATGAAACAAATCATCTTTCTCTTTATACTCGCGAACTCCTGTACTGCTTTCCCTCAATCTATACATTGGAGCAAGACCTCTCATTGGAAATTGTATGATCTCAAAGACCAAAAAGGGTTTAGTGTATCCCTGGACAGTCTTACTCATTTCAAATCAATCGGGCTGGATGATGACAGTGTTCGAGGCTTCCTTGAACATGCGACTGCCTGGCCCAAGGAAAAGACCGCTGTCTGGATGGGATATTTTACTGTTACGTGCGAAAACGGAGCAGGCATCCCGAAAAAAATTGAATTGAGTATGTATGGTGGATTCTTCTATGACGAAACGGCCAAACAATATTACCAGCTTCCAGAGGAAATCAGGCAGGATTGGCTGGATTTTCTGAACCGGAAATACGATCAGCTCACGGAGCCGTAGTAAGGATAGTGGAGTATAGCGATTTGCAAACTAACAACACACTTTAATTACCTTAAATTGTATTTGATTCACATTTAGTTAATAGTATTTCCAAATATAACCGGCACTTGTATGGGATCTTCCCTTGCAAGCATCAACAATGCTGCCTGATGACACCCCTGCCGCCAAGGCGGCTTCTTTAATGCTGGGAAAAGTTCCAAGCATTTTCCCTGTGAGGCTGTATTGTTTAATCTTTTTAGACTGGGCTAAGGCGGTAGAGGCACGGCCCCATTTGTATTCAGTTAAATCAATAGTAGGTTTGCCAAACCCTTTTTGCCAGAAAAATCCTTTTGCGCTTTTATATTTTCCTTTTATGACCAGTCTGATGATTTATGTTTGCCCCGCTTGCCGTTTCAGCATCCTGCAAAGAATCATAGCGAGCGATCCGGTTGCCCTTTAAATCGTATTGGGTAACTTTTTGACCATAAATTTTCCGGTGCTGCCTTTTTCGGGCTTCCCTGGTTGCCCTAATATCAATAGCTGAATCATTTCCGAATCTCCACGCATACCCTCCAGCCGTAATCTTTTTGCCTGATGCAACTGCACCTATAGAAGTCGCAAATATGCCTGTCGCCTTTTGTGCGATAGCCATACTTTCGAATGTATTGATCCGCTCACCTTCAAGGGAATACTGCGTTACCTGCTTTTGAAGAGTTTTAGCAATAGCCTGCCTTTGCCTTTTTCTAGCCTGGGTAGACATGTAAGTAAATCCACTTTGATAGCGACCCCTTCTTACAACCCGCTGTTGCTTTTCTTTTTGGGTTGCAAGATGCAGATTGGATGATCTCAAATTAAAACTGTCATCGTCTCTGTAAAAAATAACCAGATTCCGATCCGCTATATCATAATCTTCGTTGAAACAGTAATGTACCCAGCGTGCTAAAGCGATATTATGCCGTATACCCTCAAGTGTAACCCGGTTGACAAGAAAGTATGTGAAATCTTTTATGAGCCTATTTGCTCCCCTGACAACGGCAGGCTTGATTATTTTTTCGGGTTTAGTGTAAATGGCGCCGTTCTTATACTGCGTCTCGTATTCCAGTCGCCTGATACGTCCTAAATTGGAGATCATAAAATAACCTGCCAAACCAGGCAAGTCCTCCCATTGCTCCCCTTTGATACTCCTCAATTCCAGGTCCTGAAAAGGATACGATGTTTTGCGAAGAGGTGGAGAATATTTTTTTGCTGCCATCCTCGTAAAATAAAATTATTTAGTGAAATATCAAAAACGGGTTATTTTATCAGGTTTCGTCTGTCGTCCGGGTTAATCAATGTAGCAGATAATTTCCCATATACCGACAATAGTTGGCTATTTTTAATCACTTTCACTCTTAGATTTCTTACAATTCCTCCTAAGTGTTTTCCTATAGATCAAAATAATTTTAATCAAAACATTCAATTGGCAGAATATTAATCGATTTTTAATTTTCAGAAGCCCTTCCTTTTAAAATCCAATGGATTAGCATAGAGAGTTTGTAAGTACCCACTTTCTCAGACAGCGGACGCGGTAAAAGCAATGACTTCCTTAAAAAGCCTACTCAACAGATAGTACCAAGACTGCATTTCAATTAACCCTTGTAAATTCGTGTAGAATAAAGAGTAGAAATCTCAGTAAGTGTGCCTTATTTGAAAAAAGGTAGATTCGGTAGGTTTTCCGTAGGCTCGAAAAAATCGCTTCTTTGTTCATTCGTCAACAATAAAAACACCTAAACATGAAACAGAAACTAAACATCATTTTCCTGATATCGGTCTTTTTATGGGGATGCGACAAGGTATACGTGCGTAAGAATATTTACTCTCTGCCGGCTACTGACCCGATTGTTATCGATTATCAAAAAGGTGTCGCCGTGATGAAAACCCGTCCAATCACTGATCCGACCAGTTGGGACTACCAGGCTAATATGCATGGCACAGACGAAGCCAAGCTTTTGCCCCTTTGGGCAACCTGCCAGCACGGCTCCTACTATTTTTTGTCCTGGCACCGCATGTACCTTTATTTTTTTGAACGCATCGTCCGTAATGCA
>DATHGW010000527.1:0-3479 GCA_035317445.1 Puia sp. | reverse complement strand
CAAATAAAAATTGAAGTACCATCATAAAGGCAAAAAAGGCAAAGGAAGTTCCGCCCCCCAGCCGGTTGGCTACGATCGGGAAGGTCCAGGTTACGATGGCCGCCATGGCCCAATGCGTAAAGGTTCCGAGCGATTGTCCTTTTTCTCTCACTTTATTGGGAAATATTTCTGATATGAACACCCAGATCACGGCACCTTGTGAAAAAGCAAAAAATGCAATGAATCCAACCAGATATACGAGTAATGATTTATCGGCAGCAGAAGGATGATAGAATACGGTAGCACATAGCGAAAGAAAAACGATCATCCCCACAGAACCCACAAGCATCAGCGTTTTCCGTCCGAAACGGTCGATCACAGACATCGCGATCATCGTAAAGATCAGGTTGGTGAGGCCAATGCCCACCGACTGGAGCATGGCGGAATCTTTTCCAAAACCAGCCTGCTCGAAAATTTTAGGGGCATAGTATAATATAGCATTGATGCCTGCCAGTTGGTTGAACATGGCCAGCAACACCGCATAGCGTATGGGCCGTTTGTATTTTCCGGAAAACAACGATTCCTGTTCGGCAGTTGTTTCCGAATGAATGGAATCCTTGATCTCACGGACAAGCGCATCCGCATTGGCGATGCCGGTGCGCAGGAGGACTTTTTTTGCTTCCTCATCGCGATGACGTTTGACAAGCCAGCGTGGGGAATCGGGAATAAAAAAAAGCAACACGAAGAATATAAAGGAGGGGATGGCCTGTACCCCCAGCATCCAACGCCAGGCATCATCATGAACATGGGTTGCGATGAGGTAGTTGGATAAAAATGCGATTAGGATACCACAGACAATATTGAATTGGTTAACTCCAACCAGCCTGCCGCGGATAGCTGGCGGCGCAATTTCTGCGATGTATAACGGAGCCACTACCGAAGAGCCGCCCACGCCAATCCCACCCAGGAAGCGAAAAAGCAGGAATACATACCAGTTGTTGGAGAATGCGCAGCCCAGGGCGGAGACAAAATAAAGAGTGGCCACAGTGATCAGGACTTTTTTACGCCCGAATTTTTCTGCGGGAAAGCCTGCTACCAGCGAGCCCAGGATGGTGCCGATCAGGGCGATGGCTACGGTGAGCCCCAGCGTCGAATCCTCCAGGTGAAAGACCCTGACCAGGTCAGTGGTTGTGCCTGAAATTACGGCGGTATCAAATCCAAAGAGTAGCCCACCCAATGCTGCAATGAGGGTGAATTGAACCAGGGAGGCAGTCATTTTCATGTGGCAAGCTTTGGTTTAGGCCTATAAATTATGAAAAATTCATCATTCATATCGAATTATCGGCAGGCTCCAAGACGCGTGGGCGGGAAGCAGCAATTCATTTTGCTTTTTCCCTGAATCCAAAGGCAAATAGAAAAGTGATCAATGTTGCAAAAAGCAAGGGCACAAACCAGAAGAATTGCCACTGAGCGAGTGATTGTCCGGCGCCGCTGCTCATGATGCGGTTAAAGATCCAGCCCGCGAAGAGGGTACCCAGGCCCTGGCCGATGCCATAGGAAACCATCACGAAAAGCCCCTGGGCCTGTGCCCGAATATCAACAGACGCCTTCCTGTCGATATAAATTTGCCCGGCAATATAAACGAAGTCATAGCATACACCGTGCAGAACAATTCCAAGGATCATCATCCAGGTCATCGGATGGGTAGCGGCGAGAGCAAAAAGCGCATACCGCAGCATCCAGGCAGACATGCCGACAATGAAGACCCATTTGATGCCGAGCCTGATAAAGAACCATGGCAGCAACAGCAGGAAACAAATTTCAGACATCTGGCCAAAGGTCATCTTAAAGGCAGGTGTTGCCATGCCAGCCATCCTGAGGAAAAGCGGCACATAGGCATAGTAGGTAGCGAGTGGAATACTCGTCAGCAGCAGGCTGACGATGAACACAAGGAAAGGTTTTGAGCGGAGCCTGGACAGCGCAGTCAATCCAGTAATGTCGCGGAAAGAAGATCGTTTACCCGCGCCCGGAGGTGGCACGTTGGGCAGGGTGAAACTATAGAGTCCCATCAGGACTGCCGCCAGGCCAGCGACCCGCAAGGGAAGCGCAGTACTGTCGGCCTTCCATACATAACTCACCAGGAAGCCCGCCACGATCCATCCACCGGATCCGAAAACCCGGATCGATGGAAAACTTCTTTCTTTATCTTCCAGCAGGTGAAAGGCTGTTGCCGTTGCCAGTCCGACCGTCGGCATATAGCAAAGCATGTGCAACAACAAAAGCAGGAGAAAAATGGCGGGGGATTGCCAGGGACCTTCTGCAAAATAGGGCGCTGCGAAAATCATGATTCCGGCCAGTACGTGCATTACACCCATCACTTTTTGTACGGAGAAAAAGCGATCTGCAATCATTCCAAGAAAAAAAGGAGAAAGTATGGAGCCGATCGGGCTCGCGAGATAAGCCAGGTAGATCAGGGAGGTCATCCCTGAGTGCCTCATATAATTTCCTACGGTGGCGTACCATGCTCCCCAGATAAAGAACTGCAAAAACATCATCAGGCGAAGCCGGACTTTCAGGAAGCTGGGGGTCATTGCGGGAATTTTGGGTCGGACAAAAAGCCCTGTTACTTTGAGTAAAGCAAACCCTTGTCATTCCGAGCGAAGCGAGGAATCAGTAATAAAACAGAGTCGCTATTGTGCCGATTCCTCGCTTCGCTCGGAATGACAAGCGTAAAGACTCCCGACTCGCTTCGCTATGCCATCACTGGTTTACCGCTCTTCACCTGGTCCTTAATATATTTTGTCGCGAGTTTCATGGCCTTATCCACTTCTTCGATGCCTGCGAGTTGGTGGTTCCTGATTACAGGAAGGCAATATTCTCCAACCAGGTATCCATTGTACCCTGCCTGCTCCAATCCCTTGAAGAAGGTTTTGTAATTAATTGGACCGTCAAAAGAAGGTGATGGGCCCTGCACGATCTCGCCATCGGGTTGCTGAATAAAATTCCAGGCTCCGAAATGGGTTAGCACAACATGCTCTCCGCATTTTTCTACTGACTCGCGCACATATTGATCGCCCTGGCGGTCGCCATATAATGGAACGTCAAGACAAAGTTTTACATTTTCCCTGTCGATCTCCTGCAGCATGGCTAGTACGTCTTCATAACCTGCCCGTATAACCGGAGCATGATTTTGCAGCGCAAGGGTTATGCCCATATCGGCTGCCCTGTCCGCCACTTCACGAACTCCCTGCACGGCGCGGCTCCATTTGCGCAGGTCATCGGGGTATAATTGTTTGTAGTATGGGAAACGATCGTATTGTGCATACATCGCGACATCTTCTTCGTCATTGATGATGCCCGGCCATGCCGCAAAAACTTTCACGAGATCTACACCGAGATCCCGGGCCAGGTCAAGCACCAGGTGCATCATAGCGATATTGTTTTCGCGGTCTTCCATATGCCTTCCGGAAAAATCGGACAGACTTTCTAACGCACAAATC
>DATHGW010000526.1:0-2533 GCA_035317445.1 Puia sp. | reverse complement strand
ACTTCTAAGCAACGGTCATGTGCTGCTCGAAGGGGTTCCGGGGCTGGCAAAAACATTGACGATCAAATCGCTCTCACAGGCCATTCATGCAAAGTTCAGTCGCATCCAGTTCACACCCGACCTGTTACCCGCCGATGTGATCGGTACCATGATCTATAATCAGCAGAAAAGCGAATTCGTTGTCAGGAAGGGTCCTATTTTCACCAATTTTTTACTTGCTGATGAAATCAACCGTGCGCCTGCAAAAGTACAGAGCGCCCTGCTGGAAGCCATGCAGGAAAGGCAGGTAACGCTGGGGGATACCAGTTATAAACTCGAGGAGCCCTTCCTGGTACTGGCCACCCAAAACCCATTGGAACAGGAAGGAACCTATCCATTGCCCGAAGCGCAACAGGATCGTTTTATCATGAAGGTGATTGTCGACTATCCCAGTAAGCAGGAAGAACAACTGATCATCAGGCAAAATGTGCAGGGAACATCTATGCCGACGGTGGAACAGGTCGTATCAACACAGGAAATTTTACAGGCAAGGGATTTAACAAGATCGATATACATGGATGAAAAAGTAGAACATTATATCCTTGACATTGTATTTGCAACGCGCGCTCCCGATAAATACCGCCTGGAAAAATTAAAACCCCTTATTGCCTATGGAGGATCTCCCCGCGCCAGCATCAACCTCGCGCTGGCAGCCAAAGCCAATGCCTTCCTGAACAAACGTGGTTATGTGATACCCGAAGACGTGAGAACGATCTGCAAGGATGTCTTGCGTCATCGCATCGGTCTCACTTATGAAGCTGAAGCAGAAAATGTTAACGTTGAACATGTAATTGATGATGTGTTGAAGGCGATACCGGTTCCTTGAGAACGTTGGTCGTTGGCCGATGATCGATGGCCGGATGAATATAGTCTTAAAAACCAATACCTATGAGTAAATATCAGGAGCTTGATGCATGGAAGGTATCTATGCAACTGGTGAAAGAAGTCTATTTGCTGACCCAAAAATATCCGAAAGAAGAATTGTACGGACTGACTGCTCAAACCAGAAGATCGGCTGTGTCAATACCTTCTAATATTGCGGAAGGCATAGGTCGACAATATAAAAAGGATAATCTTCAATTCCAACACATCGCAAGAGGATCCTTGTATGAATTACAAACATTGTTGGAGATTGCAAAAATGGTTGGATTGCTTGATGAAAAAAATTATGAGGAAGTCATTCAAATGCTCAACAAAGATGCACAATTGCTAAACGGATGGATTAATTACTTAGAGAATTCAAATTTAAAATAACCGGCCAACGGCCATCGATCAACGGCCATCGCTAACAATGCTAACAACAACCGAAATACTAAAAAAAGTCCGCGAGCTGGAGATCATCAGCAAGCGTCTCACCAGGCATATTTTCACCGGCGAATACCATAGCGCCTTCAAAGGTCGTGGAATGAGCTTCAGGGAGGTTCGTGAGTATGCGGCAGGTGATGATATCCGGTTTATTGACTGGAATGTTTCGGCGCGATTCAACCATCCCTTCAGTAAACTGTTTGAAGAGGAAAGGGAGCTAACCGTTATGCTCTTGGTTGATGTGAGTGCAAGCTCTCTGTTTGGGACGATTCATGCAAGAAAAAAAGATCTCATTACAGAAATTTGTGCTGTGCTGGCATTTTCAGCCATCAATAACAATGACAAGGTGGGTGTGATTTTTTTTACTGACCGGATTGAAAGGTATATTCCGCCTAAGAAGGGGAGACAACATGTATTGTACATCGTGAGGGAGCTGCTGACCTCGGAGCCCAAACAAAAAAAGACGAACATCACGGAAGCGATCCGTTTTTTTAATAATTCCACCAGGCAGAAAAGCATTGCGTTTATCCTGAGTGATTTTTTAGACGAGAAATTTGAAGACGCGTTAAAAGTCGCCGGGAAAAAACACGATGTGATCGGGGTTAAAGTATACGATAAAATGGACATGCAATTGCCCGAAGCAGGCTTGCTGGAGATTGAAGATGCGGAAACAGGCAGTATTCAATGGGTGGATACCAATGATTACCTCGTAAGATCAAATTACCAACAATCCTTTTTTTCATTTACGGAAAGATGTAAGAGCGTTTTTCTGAAAGCCGGATGCGACCTGCTCCACATGCGAACGGATGAAGACTATGTGAAAGTATTGCAAAAATTTTTCGTAGGTCGAAACAGGCTCAAATAATCCATGGCAAAAAAATTTTTACATATTGCCTGGGCAATCTTTCTTGTGCTGGCAGGTCTTTCCGCATCTTCCCAACAACCTGCATCAGTGAAGGCAACAGCAGACCGGAACAAGATCCTGATCGGCGAGCCCCTGCAACTCCTGCTGGAAGTAAATGGCCCTGAGGGCACCGGCATCACCTGGGTTCCGCTGGACAGCATTCCTCATTTCGAATTTGTTGAAAAAGGCAAGATCGACTCCTCGTTGAATACGGGTTCAGCAAGATCTTTCCGGCAGCGGCTTATACTGACCAGCTTTGATTCGGGAAGCCGTGTCATCCCTCCG
>DATHGW010000525.1:0-5993 GCA_035317445.1 Puia sp. | reverse complement strand
GTTGGTTATTCACAAAGGACCAATGCCGTGGTGGAACCACGGATCTCCACCCAGTGGTTTGTCAAAATGCAGGGGCTGGCTGCACCCGCGCTGAAGGCGGTAAAAGAAGGTGATGTTCATATTTATCCCGAAGAGAGATTTCTTGCCAGGTATACGTATTGGTTAGAAAACGTAAAGGATTGGTGCATATCCAGACAGCTTTGGTGGGGACAGCGCATTCCGGCCTGGTATGATGCGGAAGGCAGGTTTGTGGTCGCGGCAACGCACGCGGAGGCATTGACGTTATACAAGGTGACTCATGGCGGACCTATCCCGGCCGGCCTGCAGTTAACTCAGGATGAGGACGTGCTCGATACCTGGTTCTCTTCCTGGCTTTGGCCTATACAGGTTTTTAAAGGCATTACGGAACCCGGCAATGCCGACATCAATTATTATTATCCCGGAGCCGTTCTGGTTACGGGCCAGGATATTATTTTCTTCTGGGTTGCGCGTATGATCATGGCCGGTATGGAATATAAAAATGAAAAACCCTTTCATGATGTTTATTTCACCGGCATGGTTCGCGATAAACAGGGAAGAAAAATGAGCAAGAGCCTGGGCAATTCGCCCGACCTGCTTGACTTAATAGAACGGTATGGAGCAGATGCTGTTCGTTTCGGCATCATGATCTCCTCTCCTGCCGGCAACGATCTCTTATTCGACGAATCCAGCCTGGAGCAGGGAAGAAATTTCAACAACAAGCTGTGGAATGCCCTGAAACTCGTGAAAATGTGGGAAACCAGGCAAGTGGCCACCGGTGCTGAACCAACAAAAGATTTTGCGGTAAGCTGGTTCGAAAACAGGTTAAATGAAGCACGCAATGAGATCGAAAAATTGTTCACCGGCTACCGCCTGAGCGAGGCCCTGAAAACCCTGTACTCCCTCATCTGGGATGATTTCTGCAGCTGGTTCCTGGAATGGGTGAAGCCCGGTTTTGAACAACCCATTGATGCAGACATCTATGAAAAGACTGTTGCGTTCTTCGAGCAATTACTGCAATTGCTTCATCCATTTATGCCTTTTATTAGTGAAGAGATCTACCATTTGTTGAGAGAAAGAAAAGATGATCTCTGTATCAGGCAACTTGCTCCCATTGGAAAAGTTCAGAAAGAGCTGTTGGAGAAAGCAGAGGATCTGAAGTTGTTTCTGACAACCGGCAGGGAATTCAGACAACAAAACGGAATGAAGTTCAGCACTGTTATTCCAAAGGCCATTTTGCCCCAGGCTGTTTTTGAAAATAACGGGGATATCTACCAGATCATCCGCAAGCAGTTGAACATAGATGCCATTTCATTTGACCAGAACGGCCTGTCTTCTGATCCATCCTTTGTAACCAGCTCTTTTCCATTTAAGCAGTTCCAGGTAAAATTTGAAACGCCACAATGGATGGATGCATCCAAACGGAAGGAAGAATTGCTGAAAGAACTCGATTACCACAAAGGATTCCTGGTTTCGATCGACAGGAAACTGACGAACGAAAAATTCATTCGCAATGCAAAACCCGAAGTAATTGCCCTCGAAGAAAAGAAAAGGGCCGATGCAGCCGGGAAGATCAGGGCAATTGAAGAAAGTTTGGGAAATCTTTGATGAAACGGTGCATTATCGCCAAATCTCCGGTATATTTTCTCATCCTAAATACATTGGTAACAGTAGATTATATAGGTCTAATTATATAATGTGTAAGCTATTCAGGAAGGCGTTTTTCTGGCAGTCCTTTTGCGTAATAAGCTTGGAATTGCATCATTTTTTTTGCATTTTTACAACATCCAATACCCTCGAAAACTATGAAAATCAAAATCCTCAAAATCACGGGGCTTGCCCTGCTTATCCTGATCGGTTTCGCATGGGCTGCGCCTTACCTCTTCAAAGGAAAAATTACCCAGATCATTCAATCGCGGATCAACAAGGACCTGAAAGCTCATGTACATTTCACAGACTTGAGTATTTCGTGGTTCAGGCATTTTCCGCAAATCTCCCTCGGACTGGAGAACCTGCAAGTGGTCTGTGTTGGAGAATTTGATGCAGATACCCTGCTCAAGGCCAAAGAACTTGACATCGCTTGTCATGCATTAAGCCTGGTCTCCGGTGACAGCATCAGCATTTATTCCATCACGCTCAATGAGCCGCAGTTTCACGGCCTGATTCACAAGAACGGCCATTCCAATTGGGATATGCTGAAATCGCGGCTTGAACAAGAAAACAGTTTATCTTCAGCGAGGCCGGTTAAATGGGATATAGAACGTTACGCGCTGCATAACGCATATATTAATTACGAAGACGAAAGCCGGGATATCCATATTGAATTCGTTAACCTGGATCATGAAGCCAGGGGAAATTTCGCTGCTGAACTGTTCAAGCTGAAAACCAAAACGAGCGCCGACGCCATCAAATTCAGTCATGGCGGCAGTCTCCCCTATCAACTCACGGCCAAAACCAGTATCAACATGGCCTTCGATGTTGAAAACAGTACCCATACTTATTCATTCAACACCGAGAAAATATCTTTCAATGATCTGAAGTTGAAATCAGAAGGGTTCTTTCAATGGATCAATGACAGCAGCTACAATATGGATATCAAGTTCGGTGTTCCCTCAACCGAATTCAAAAATCTTCTTTCCATGCTGCCCTCTGTTTACCAGAAAGATTTTGCCAGCGTAAAATCCGCCGGCCAGGTGGTATTCAATGGTTATGTAAGAGGAAAATACAATAAAAAACAAGCTCCGGCCTATCACGTGAACCTGGACATCAAAAACGGTTTTTTTCAATACCCCGATTTGCCGGTGGCCGTGGAGCACATCAACCTGAAACTTCATGTAGACAATCCTGATGGAATTGCTGATCATATCACGGTGAATATTCCGCAGGGACATATTGAAGCAAACGACGATTCCCTCAACTTTCATCTGCTGGTCAGGAATCCAAGGACCAAACCATATATTGACCTTGGCCTGGCGGGCAGGCTCGATCTGGGCAATGTTTCGAAAATGATCAAATTATCACCCGGAACAAGACTTGCAGGGATACTAAGTACGAACATCAATGCCCGGGGAATTGTGCCCGGGTCAGAAAAACAGAAAAAAGATCCATTTCAATCGGGCGGAGCATTTGATCTCAGGAACTTCTCTTATTTTTCAAATGCATATCCGGGCGGAATTGCCCTGAATGATTTGTCGTTAACCTTTAATCCGAAAAATGTCCTGATCAATGAATTGAAAGGAGTGTATTTGTCAACGAATTTTAACGCGACCGGAGCCTTCGGCAATCTATTTGCATTTGCGTTGAAAAATGAGCCGCTGGTTGCTTCAATGCACATAAAAGCCGACGAGCTCAATCTTCGGGACTGGATGAGACCTGTTCACGACAGCAATGCGAGCGCTCATGGCAGTCCTCCCTTTGCAGTTCCTGACAACATTGATTTTGCCATTAGTGCTGAAGCCGGCAAACTGCATTATGATGATCTCGACATGCAACAGGTGTCGGGTAATATCCTGATCTCCGATGAAACCGTGCAGTTGGATCAAATCAATGCAGAGGCGATGGAAGGCACACTGATTATGAATGGTACTTATTCCACCAAAGAAGTCAGGGAAATCCCGGAAATCAATTTTACCTATGATGTTAAAGGATTGGATGTGCAAAAGACTTTTTTTGCTTTCAATACCTTGCAAAAATTGATGCCGGTGGGCAAGTTTTTGTCCGGCAAATTCAGCGCACAAATGAGCCTGGCTGGCAAAATAGGTCAGGATATGGCGCCTGACTTGCAAAGTTTGCATGGTAAAGGAAGCCTATTGCTGATGGACGGGATCATGAAAGATTTTGGTCCGCTGGATAAACTTTCACAATCGCTCGACCTGTCGGATGTAAAGGATATGCCGATGAATGATGTCAAAGCAGATTTCTCATACAAGAATGGCAAAGTGGCTGTATCGCCATTCCTCATTCAATCGAATCACCTGGAGCTGGTGGTCAGTGGCACGCACAGCTTCGATCAAACGCTGGACTATAGCATCAACCTGAAAGTACCACGCAACCAGTTGGGCAATAAGGGTAGTGAATTTGTAAAAAATGTGGTTACTGACGCAGCGGATAAAGGCATTCCAGTCAAATTAAGGGATGCGGTAAGCATGAATGTAAAGATGAGTGGCACCATCAATACACCGGATGTAAAAACGGATATGAATTCGATGGTCGACAATGCTGCCATAGACTTGAAAAAGGAAGTTAATGAATTTGTGAATGCCAAATTGGACAGTGCCAAGCACGAATTGCATCATCCTTCGTCAAATAAAAAACCGCTCATCGTGCAAGCTGCTTATAAGTCAAAAGGCCGTCCTAAAGCTAAAAAAAGTACAGGTGCCGCCCATAAAAATGAAGTTCATTCAAAGACAAAAAAGAAACACAAAGCCGCAAGAAAATATTATACCGCGTCGATGAAGAAAGCGAAGAGCACGGCGAAGAATTAGAGAGCAGAAAATAGAGAATAGAAAGTAGAGAATAGAAAATAGAGAATAGTAGTTATCCACGGTGAGATATATCCCTATTTACTATTTTCTACTTTCTATTCTCTATTCCCCTCCCCCTCACTTCCCCAACAAAGTCAGCGGCAAAATGAACTGCCATTGATTGGGTCCGCGGCCTTCAAAATCCGGATCGAGCAACCTGCTGTAGCGGATGCCGAAACTGATGGGCAATTGGTTCCACCATTTGCTGTCAAAATAAATTTCGGTTCCCAGGGACCGGTAGTTTTGCCTGAATGCACTGCCATTTCGGTAAAAATCATTGGCCATGGTATAATCATAAAACAGGTTTGCGCGAATGCGAAGGAAATACACCAGGTCGGCAAAACCCCAATCCGGATAGGCTAATGGAAAGTGATAGTTCAGACCGAGCCGGTAGAGCTGGTAGAAATTCTCGGCACTGTATCCCCTGGAAAAAGGGAAGCTGTTGGTGAACTGAACATGGTTCGTGCTGTCTCTTTGCTGAAAGGCCGCACTGAGTACCAGGCTGTGGGTAGCGGTGATTCCCGGAAAATAAAAATAACCGGATGCCAGGAACTGATGCGAAGTAAACCGGGTGATGGCCCGCTCATAGTCTAGTGCAACCGCTTGTGCCCAGGAAGGATTGATCTGTTGCCTCGCCATTTGTGATTGATTAATGAAATTGACTTTTGGATCCACATAGGCAAAGCTGCTGATACCAAAGCTGTCACTGAAAGATTTATATTGACCATAGAAATAAGGCTGATTATAAACAAGGTCCGATCCGAATTTCAGCGACCTGTTCCATTTCCCCTTGCTGAGATTCAACGGCACACTCAGGCCAACCCTGACCTGGGCTTGATTCCAATATATCTTTCGGTTGTTAAAAATGGCATTGCGGTCGAAGGTAAAATCAAAACCTGCGGTAATCCAGGGATATAGCGCCCCGTAAGTAGCATACATGCCGATCTGCTTCGAATGCTCATTCCTGTTATAACCTACAAAAATTTCCGACTGCAGGGTGCTCATGACATTTTCGCTTACCAGTGCAAGCTCATAATCCGGGTCGGCAATATAGGGACGCCAGCTGTGAAAATTGACCAACTTTAAGGTGGAAGGATAATGAGTTACCGGATAATCGTGTATCTGGATCTGATCCAATAATCCAGCCCCGGATTTGTGCAGCGCAGTAATGGATTGGGTCGCCAACGCTGTACTGAATTGTTCGGGCGAAATGGGCTGCCATTGAATCCTGTTCCGTGGAGCGACAGCAGATTTGTATCCTGCCGCGGTGAAATAAGTCCAGGCATATTGATCTGCTGCTGCTTGTAACTGGTAATTGCCGGTAGTGGTAGCCAACAGCGTAGAGACGGCCTGATAGATCTGGTGATTGATGACACAAAACAGTTGATCCCGGCCGTTATGTGAAGCAGTAAAATAAACAGTATCCCGATTGACTGAAGGGAATCCGATCAC
>DATHGW010000524.1:0-5217 GCA_035317445.1 Puia sp. | reverse complement strand
TATGATGAATATGCCCTTTGAAGGGATCAGCACAACAGGATATGATAATGCTAAAAAAGTATTTGTCAATTCCTGGATTGATAATATGGGTACAGGCATGATGCATCTTGAAGGAACCTGGGACGCCCAGAATAATGCGATCAATTTCACAGGAACAATGGTTGATCCTATCAGCGGCAAAGATGTCCCCGTCAGGGAAGTGATGAAATTTGTCGACGATAAGATGCAGGTGATGGAAATGTATGCCATAGCAGATGGAAAGGAATATAAATCGATGGAAGTAAAATATTCCCGCAAATAACAGAACCCGAAGGTTCCTGGTCAGATTCGTCCGTCAAAGCTTGCTGCTTTTTCGTAGCTTTGCAGCGCTTATAAAAAGGCTTTGTTGGAATGAAGAACATTAGAAATTTTTGTATTATCGCCCATATCGACCATGGTAAATCCACCCTAGCAGACCGTCTGCTGCAAATGACCGATACGATCAGCGAAAGGGAAATGATGGACCAGGTTCTGGACGATATGGACCTGGAAAGGGAGAAAGGCATTACCATCAAGAGCCATGCGATCCAGATCAACTATAAACAGGGTGGAGAGGAATATATACTGAATCTGATCGATACGCCGGGGCATGTCGATTTCAGCTACGAAGTGAGCCGCGCACTGGCAGCCTGTGAAGGCTGTCTGCTGCTGGTGGATGCCAGCCAGGGAATTCAGGCTCAGACGATCTCCAATTTATACCTGGCCATTGAAAACGATCTTGAGATTATTCCGATTATCAACAAGATCGATATGGATGGTGCCATGGTGGATGAAGTCACTGACCAGATCCTTGAACTGATCGGCTGTAAGAAAGAAGACATTTTACTCGCAAGTGCACGCACAGGATTAGGTGTGGATAAGATCCTCGAAGCCATCGTGGCAAGGATTCCTGCGCCAAAGGGCGACCCCAATGCGCCGCTTCAGGCCCTGATCTTTGACAGTGTGTACAATTCTTTCAGGGGAATCATTGTCTACTACCGGATCATGAATGGAAAACTGGGGAAAGGAGACAAGGTAAAATTCGTTTCTACTGGCATTGAATATGAAGCAGATGAGGTGGGTATCTTAAAATTAGCTTTAGATCCTAAGCCGGAGGTCTGTACAGGAGATGTGGGCTATATCATTACAGGGATCAAGAATGCCAAGGAGGTGAGGGTAGGAGATACCATTACCCTGGGAAGCAATCCCCACCCGGAAATGATCCAGGGATTCCAGGAAGTGAAACCCATGGTTTTTGCAGGAATATTCCCAATCAATACTGATGATTTCGGCGAGCTCAGGGAATGTATGGATAAGTTGCAGTTGAATGATGCCTCGCTGACCTATGAATTAGAAACTTCGCAGGCGCTGGGATTCGGTTTCCGTTGCGGGTTTTTGGGCATGCTGCACATGGAGATTATCCAGGAAAGACTCGAGAGAGAATTTAACCAGACCGTGATCACCACGGTGCCGAATGTTAGTTTCATAGCCCATACGAGTAACGGAGAGATCATAACCGTGAACAATCCTACAGAAATGCCGGATCCAACCAGAACAGAAAGGATCGAAGAACCCTTTATCAAAGCGCAGATCATTACCAAACCCGAATACATCGGCAATATCATGACTTTGTGTTTAGGTAAGCGCGGCAACCTGGTGAATCAAAGCTATTTAACCACAACCAGGGTAGAGCTTTTTTTCGAAATGCCGCTGACCGAGATCGTGTTTGATTTCTATGATAAATTGAAAAGCCAGACCAGGGGCTATGCCTCTTTTGACTATCATCCCATTGGGTACCGGGATAGCGATATTTCCAAGATGGACATCCTCCTGAACGGTGAAAAGGTGGATGCGCTCAGCGCATTGATCCATCGGAGCCGGGCACATGAATTCGGCAGGAGGCTTTGTGAAAAATTAAAAGAATTGTTGCCCCGGCAGCAATTCCAGATCGCGATACAGGCGGCCATCGGATCCAAAGTCATTGCGCGCGAGACCATCAGCGCCCTGAGAAAAGATGTGACGGCGAAATGTTACGGCGGGGACATCAGCCGCAAACGCAAATTGCTCGAAAAACAGAAAGAGGGTAAAAAACGTATGCGCCAGATCGGGAATGTAGAAGTGCCCCAGGAGGCGTTTCTGGCGGTGCTGAAGCTGGATGAGTGAGGCAGGCGAGCCCTCACTTCTTCTTCGCCGCCGGTTTTTTCTGTTGATTCTTTTCAGACTGCTCCATTAATTTTTGTTCGTCAACGCCGCCTGCATCATCGAGGATTTTTTGATCCTGGGGAAACTGTCCATCCTGAAGTTTAAAATCGAAGACCTTCGGCACATGCATCCACACACCATCCTTCCATTTGAATCCCTCAAAATCCCCGTCAGGAACATAAGATTCTTTTTTATCGGGCTCCTCGGTTTCTGAAATGAGCTGGTCATACACGATCATGTCCAGGGCAGGATCAAAATTGAACGTGGTGCTGGCTTCTTTTTTATATTCTATGGAAAACCTGACCCGTGGCTGCTTCGAAGCTTTCGCGGAATCTTCCCGGAAAGAAATATACGGTCCGCCAAATACGGGTTCGCCACGGTCATTGAATGTCAGGATCTCCATCCATTTTTTGTTGCTTTCGATGCTGAAATCATCAAATCCCAACAAAGTATATATTTTTTTCCCATTGACTTCTTTGAGGATGATGCGGTAATAGATGGCGCCGATCCAATTGTTTGGTGTGCGCAGCGAATCCATGGGCTTGCTGGTAAACATGGATGCATCGTGCAGGGGAATCAGTTTGAGTGACCCGTCAGCCGTGCGCATCTGGATGGCGCCACGCTGAAGATAGAAAAGTTCATCTTTTTTTAATTGCCAGGTAAATATCCTGAAAGCACTGTCCGGAGAATACAATTTGGAAATGGTCTGAAGGGAATCCAATGGATAATAAAACGAATTATTCAATTTCAATGTCCTCACCAGCATCCGCACGAAGATACTGTCTGCCCGAAACCGTTGTTCCGGCTCATTAGCGAACACGATCGCATTGGCAAATTTTTTCAGCGAATCTTCTCTTATTGCAAACTCTTTTTCCTGCGCTTTCTTTAATTGTGCGCTCAGGGAAGGCGCGTAGGCCATGAGCAAAAGGAAGGCTAAAGAACAGAGAATAGTATTTTTGCTGAAGAGGATCATCATGATATTACTGGTTAGTGCGCCGCTAAGTTACAACGGATGTCGGAGCAGCCCACGGCTAACGATGAAATCAGCAGAAAATTTTACAATTTTTGCAAAGCTTTTGCAAAATCGGCCAGCGAATCGAAGACCAGGTCGATGTCCGGATGAGGCAGCACAATATCCGGGATGGTAGTCCTCAGGAAAACAGTATGCATTCCGGCATTGCGTCCGAATTGCATATCGCTGATGTTATTTCCGACAACGATTGATTTTGAAAATTGGATCCCGGGAAAATCTTTCCTCGCCTGAAAGGCCATACCCGGGTTCGGTTTGCGGTTGGGATCGTCATTGTCAATCGTTACACAATAATAGATTTTGTCTATCCTTCCCTTTGCCCGCTGAATGGCATCCAGCATGTTCCTGTGGATCAGGATGAGGTCCTCTTCGGTCATCAGGCCACGGCCAACGCCGCGCTGGTTTGTCACCACGAAGATCCGGCCGAATATTTTGTTAAATAAGGCAAGGGAATCCAGCACGCCATCATAAAATGAAAATTCACTCCAATTGAAAATATAACTGTCCGGTTTGTCGCGGTTGATCACGCCATCCCGGTCGAGAAATAGAGTCCATGTCTTATCAATTGAACGGGTATCCAGCATATCAGTTATGTATAAGTTGCTTCCATTCTGCCTGCGCCCTGTCATAATCTGCGGGAATGCCGATATCAATGAAATATTGATCCTGAACCAGGCCAAAGATCCTGCGCTTGTTAAAAAATTGTTCCAGGTAATCTTTTTCAAAAGAAAATGCTGCGGGAAATACTTCCTTTAAAAAAGCATCAACCCTCAGCGCATAAATCCCGCCATTGATCAATCCATTCTGGTAAAATTTTTTTTCAAAGAATGATTTTATCGATCCATCGGAATTCAGTGCTACTGCACCATACCTGTCGAAGTCCCGCATGGGTTTAAGCGAGAGGGTACAATCCGCAGCCGATTCCCCGTGAAAAGCGGAAAGTTTGCCGAGGTCAATACCGAAAAATGTGTCTCCATTGAGCACGAGGGCGGATTGATCCCGGATCCTTGAACAAGCCAGCTTGATGGCGCCACCTGTTCCCAGCGGCGTTCTTTCAACAGAAAGCTCCCATGAAATGTCTTTTGAAAGAGATTTAAGGTAAGTCTCGATCATTTCGCTTTTATACCCTGTTGCAAAAATGAATTTGCCGATACCCTGTTTTTTGAAATGATCAATTACATAATGCAGGAAGGGTTTTCCTGCTACAGGTGCGAGGCATTTGGGCAGATCAGGGACCGATTCCCTTAGCCTGGTCCCGAGTCCTCCTGCTAATATGATTGCCTCTTTGATTGCCATAATGTGAATTGATCCTGACTATCGTGGATGGCCTCTCAGCCGAAATATTCTTCTTCCACCAATTGGCAGATGATATGTCCCACCAGGATATGTGACTCCTGGATCCTTGGCGTGTCTGTAGACGGAATGTTGATCAAAAAATCACTGCATGCTTTTATTTTGCCACCGGATTCACCGGTAAATCCAACTGTGATCAAACCCTTCTGCTTCGCCATTTCAAAGGCCTTGAAGATATTGGTGGAATTGCCGGAAGTAGACAACCCGACCAGCACATCGCCTTCATTGGCGATGCCCTTGATCAGCCTGGCATAGATCACATCATAGCTGTAATCGTTGGCAACCGCGGTCAAATACGATGTATTGCAGTGCAGGGCTTCGGCAGGCAACGCATCCCGGTCTGTATAAAAACGGCCGGAGAGCTCGGCGGCCAGGTGCTGCGCATCGGCCGCACTGCCGCCATTTCCGAACAGCAATAGCTTTCCGCCGCCGCGTACGGCGCGGTGCAGAATGTCGAGCGCCTCGACGAAGGGCTGATCGAGCATCAGAGCCGTCGCCTCGAACACCCTGCGATGCTCGCTCAGTTCCTGCTGCAGCAGGACTTCCGCTGCTGCCTGGAGCAATGTGCTTTGACTATCGTCTATCGACATAGGAGGTCATTGTACGCAGCGACT
>DATHGW010000523.1:0-6835 GCA_035317445.1 Puia sp. | reverse complement strand
ATCAGAGGGCTGGCTGGATGCCAAAGGACAAATACATTGTATGCATCATGGTTATTGTTTCAATATTGTGAATGGACTGAACAGCAGTGGGGAAGGCTATCATTTGCCCTGCTGGCCGGTGGAGCAGAGGGCCGATGGGATCTATGTAGGGTTTAAATAAATGCTGTTTTCGGTCTTGTAGAAAGCAGAATTTCCCTATTTTTGCAGCCCAAATCCAATTTATATTCCTCCTTAGCTCAGTTGGTTAGAGCATCTGACTGTTAATCAGAGGGTCGTTGGTTCAAGTCCAACAGGGGGAGCGGGAATATCAAGCACTTACAAAGGAAACGCTGTGGGTGCTTTTTTATTTCCAAGACCATGCCGGCAAAAATCGTTGTCAATTACCAGCAATTTCTCAATCCGCAAACTGGAGAGAATACACCATCGGCAGATAGTTATTGATCGTCTGCCAACTATCGCCCCGATCTTGTGAAAAGAAGAGATTGCCAGTAGTAGACCCAAATGCAACTGCATCCCCAGAGCTTGCTAATGCATGCCTGTACACGATATCAAAACAATTTTCCTGCGGTAATCCGTTACGCAGAATTTTCCAGCTTTTACCTCCATCATCCGTCCGGCAAATGCAAAGCGCTCCTTTTATGGCCGTGCGCGTGGTATCACTGTTTGCCGGACAAACCCAGGCCTGATCAGGATTATCGTCTGCAACCGCAATGCCGAAGCCGAAACGTGCCGGGCCTTCCGGCTCACTGATATCCTGCCAGGTTTTGGCGCCATCAATCGAACGGAAAATCCCGCAATGGTTCTGCTGCCATAATGTGTCTGGGTCGGTGGGAGCAGCGACAAGAATATGCGGATCGTGTCCAATATCAGATTGTGGGTCCGGTAGAAAATCTGCGCGAAGTCCTTTGTTGCGGACATTCCATGTCTTACCCGCATCTTCCGTCTCAAAAACACCGGCACAGCTTATGCCGATGAACACGTGCTCTTCCTTGCGGGGATCTACTACTACAGAATGAATGCCCGGCTGATCCCGTCCTCCGCCAAACCAGTTTTGTTTTCGGCTCGGATGATCCCATAAGGACCTTACCAGCTCAAAACTGTTCCCGGCATCTTCGCTCACAAACAAACCACCCGGATCGGTACCTACCCATAATCGCGATTGATGAGCGTTTCCCCCGTTTGCGATGGACCAGATATAACGGGTAGAAGCCTTCTCTCCGTCCTTGAGTTCTTCTCCTTCGGGATAGGCTGGCGCGGCCACTTCTTCCCAGCTTTTTCCCCTATCCTTAGAACGGTGAAGCTTAACACCCCAATGCCCGTGATCAAGGGCAGCCCACCATGTGCCGGATCGCGAATCTGAATAAGCAATGGAGACAGGTTCTCCTTCGAAGGAAAGTTTCTCCACCTTCCAGCGACCGTTTTTCAAATGATAGGCAAGAAAACCTTTTCTTGTACCAAGGAGCATGGTTGGTTTCATATCGGAATTTTTTTAGGTTAACCTCCTGACAAAGCTTGGATGATATAAATCTCGCTGTTCGGTGAAAAGGCATCGCTGAGGCCGGCGCGGTCACTTATCATACTGCCGTCAATAAAAATATTGACATGATTTCTCAGTTTGCCCTGGTCATCGAGCAGGTAGTGTTGAATCTTTGGGTATCTCGCTTCCACTTCATCCAAAATTTCCCGGAGCGTATTTCCTGTTGCAGGAATTGCTTTGATACCCGGGAAAAATTTTTCCAGCGCATAGGTGAATTTGACAATTGCCATCAGAAAATATTTAACATGTTTCAGGAATGGATACTCAGTGACCGCCAGCTCACGTCGAATCAAATCCCAGTTTTTTTTTCGTTAAGTTTTTATACCTTTTATAAGCAGGACTGACTTTATTGATTGCTCTTTTAAATGTAAAAACTTCTTACGTTCTTCGTCCTGTTTAAAGTTTTCAAAATCTTGTTCAGCGGCAAACTCTACGAGGTGAATTTCATAAGGTTTGTCAATATGATGTTCAATAAAAGTGTTTTCGGTTGGTCTTACCCGCAACAAAAGTCGTCCGTTATATTTTAAAATTGTCGGAATAGCAATGTCTTCAAATTGATGAAATATACTTTCCTGCCCGTCTTTGATGTAAACTAACTGGGTTATAAATATCATTTTTATTTTTTGTAAAGCTCAATTTTTCTACCATATGCGGTCGTAAATAATTGCCATAAAACCGGCTAAAACAAATGGGCCATTTAATTGGCTCCTGATTTTTAATCACTTAGCCTGAAAAAGGTATAGGAATATTCGTTTTTGTAAGTGAATTGATTGATTTTGAAGCAGTTTTGAAGTGATTCCTGTAAGATGACATCTGCACCGGGTCCGACTACAAAGAGGATGCAAAATGCGCTTTATCTCTATTATATAAAGGGTATCAGTAAGGATCTTCAGCGCTAAATACTAATTGGGTAATTCTTTTCGTTAAAAAAACAGGAAATATTAAATCCTTAGCAAAGAATGCCTTTCAAGACAGGAAATATTGCTTTTACAGGAAGCGACGGGGTAATATGCTGCTATTATTCCCAGGGCCGCTTTATTTACCGTTCCGCCTCTTCCCTTACCGGGGAGCGCGTAAAAAAAGACCCTGCTTTTGAAGGATTTCGTAAAAGTGGCAACCGGATGAAGGAAGCATCACCGATTGCCGCTGCACTGTATAAACAGATCCCTGCGGCACAAAAGCAGTACAGTATTTACCGGCTGTTAACCGGTGAGGCATTGAAGCTGATTAAACAGGGCATAGACAAAAAAGTTATTGCTGAAAAGTTGCATCAGCTATATATCGATCCTATACTTCAAAAAACTGCGGCGAAAACAAAGTCAGACCACCAGACTTCTTTGAAGGGGCGACTTTTTGTTACGAACAGGCCTGCGGAACGCAGATTGCGCTCGCGAAAGAAGCAAAGGATATTGCAAACTGTCGGTACTGTTAGTGAACGGTCAACGCACATAAGTGTCACTACATATATATTATCGAAAGGGACTGATGTGTCGCTTTCCCAACAAGCCGATCAACCAACAACTTCAGGTCCAATCTATCTGGGCCGGCTAAAGGGATACAGACGACTCAAGATGTGGCTGCTGCCAAATTTTGGAAGCCCGCAGGCGTCCAAGTGTCACTAAACTTTATTGAATCAGAGCCAATTATTTTCTCCTCCCAGGTGCAACATTCGGCAATAAACCCTTGTCATTCATTCAAGAATGACACTGCTCAAAACAACATATTTGTGCCTGCTGGCCATTGCAGCCACCCTGGTTTTCTCCTGTGAGAAGGCCAACCACCCTGCGCCTGCCCCCGAAACCGCATTCCAGCTTAGCTCCAGCCGCTATTATTACCTGGATGGATCTTATTATGATGTCAAGTACAGTTATGACAGCGCCGGAAAACTGAACCGCGAAGAACAACTCGACAGCCATGGCGAACCGCTCTACGTAACAGCACACTTCTTCGAAGCGGGACAACTCACCCGCACCCAAATGGGTATTAGTCCCAAACTGGCTGAGTTCAGGCATAGCTATGAGGACAATCTTTTGGTTAAGACGGAATACAATGAATTTGAACCCAGCCCGCAAAAACAGCACTTTGAAAGGATCTACGAATATCAGGGACCGTTCATTGTTAAAATCACGCAGCGTGATTTGGTGAACGACCAGGCTTCTTCCTATTCTATGTTTTTGTACGATGACGGAAACATCAGCGGGATCAGAAACTATAATCTCCGCACGGGTGCACTCGAAGAAGAAGTAGCTTTTGAATATGACCATCAGAAAAACCCGCTCTATGATGTCACCCTGAATACAGGAAATGTCAGGTACTCAGCCAGGCATAATGTTACCCGGATTAAGACCACCGTGGAAAACGGACAGCAGGTGAATAAGGAATTGGTCTATGAGTTTGAGTACAACGCGCAGGGATATCCGCTAAAGAGCTACCAGATACTGGCCAATGGCGCGAAATTGCCAGAGGCGAGTTTCGTGTATACGGTAAGGTGAATTCCTTTGTCATTTCGATCCGCCGC
This sequence comes from Puia sp., assembly GCA_035317445.1. Classification (GTDB taxonomy): domain Bacteria; phylum Bacteroidota; class Bacteroidia; order Chitinophagales; family Chitinophagaceae; genus Puia. The sequence continues at coordinate 2,780 of DATHGW010000523.1, read as the reverse complement.
AGGCCACAGGCCGGAGGCGGAGAGAAATCAGTCATTCGGCGACTTGCCTTCTACGGCGATTCCTCCACCCCGCTGCGCGGGGGTCGGAATGACAAAGGGGGGCTTACTTTGTTTCTGCGCCTTTTAAATATTTATCCAAAAACTCCAGTGTCTTCTTTGAAGTGGTGATCTCATTCTCTTTCTTCAGAAATCCATGCCCTTCATTGGGGTACGTAATATATTCCACCGGCACCCCATTCTTTTTCACGCCGGCGACGATCTCTTCACTCTCCACCGGCAATACCCGCACATCATTCATCCCCTGGAACACGATCAGCGGCTTGTTGATCTTTTGATAATTATACAGCGGCGAAATATTCCTGAGCCGAACGGAATCTGCAGAATAAGGATCTCCCATTTCTTCATACAACGCTTTGCGAAAAGACTCCCAATAAGGTGGAATGCTGCGCAGCGTCCGGATCCAGTTGGCAACACCATAGAGATCGACCCCGACTTTGAATTCTTCGGGATGAAAGGCCAGCGCGCCCAATACCATACATCCGCCATAGCTTCCACCTTCAATACCAATTTTCGCGCTGTCGATATAATCCTGCTGTTGCAGCCATTTCTTTCCCCAAACGCAATCTTTGAGATCGCCATTGCTGTGATCGCGGTTGTCGAGCTTATAAAATGTCTTGCCATAACCGCTGCTGCCCCGGTTGTTGACGGCCAACACAGCATAGCCATGATTGACCAGGTATTGGATGTCATTGCTGAATCCGATCCTGCTTTGTCCGCCGGGGCCGCCATGAATCCAGAGCAAGCCGGGGACCTTATGATCCTTTGTTGCATTCAGGGGTTTGTAGAAAATGGCCGGGATCTCTTTGCCGTCAAAGGATTTGAACCGGATGACTTCTGCACTGACCAGGTCATTTCGGTCTACTGCCGGATTCAGGGTCTGCGTGAGTTGCTTAAGCTCTTTCTTGTCGAAATTATATAGATAAATATTTCTCGGACTGGTACTGCTGCCCACGCTCATGATCATATTTTTTTCAGAAGGAGAAATGGTTACGCCGAGCACATCGCCGTCTTTGATCTGGGGAAAGTCAATGGCCTTATTACTGGCATGGTCAAAGAGCAATACTTTATTTTTACCATCTTCATTAATAAAAATGGTATGGTATTTTTCATTTTCACTGAGATTCATGTTCACTACATCCCAGTTCGTTTCGTAGATCTTGCTTGATTGTCCCGAATTAAGATTGTATTTCACCAGGTAGGAGAATTCACTTCCATCATTTGTGATATAATATAAGACGCTGTCATTTTTTTCAAAGGCCACGGCATTCCATGTAGCCTCGTGGTCGTTGCTGAGGCGCCTCATGGTCTTTTTGCCGCGGTCATATAAATACAATTCGTTTTTATCGGTCGTAATTTCTTTGGTCAAGGTCAGGTATCGTCCCGACTTGCTTAGCGAACCCGGCGAATACGCAGAATCATTCCGATAGAATAATACGAGCCTCCAACTGGTTGTATCCATCTTCCATAAATCAAAGAATTTTGGATTGCGGCGGTTGCTGCTGATGAAAAGAGATTTCTTGTCCCCGCTCCAATCGAATTTACTGTTGGCGCTGTTGGACCATGGCGTCAGGTCCCTGGCACTGGTATCTCCCTCTTTTTTCAGGTACAGATGACTGTTCTCGTTGCCGCCCTGGTCTGAACTGTAGACATAATTGTTCGTACCGGGTAGATAATCCACTCCAAAAATGGATTCTTTGGTTGAATGGGTCAAAGGCAGCATAGCCGTATCACTCGTATTGATCTCATAGAGGTTGTAGATGCCCGACACATTTGCTTCAACCTGGAGCTTTGATTCATCTGCATTGAACGCTACAGGGTAAATGGCTTTGTTATCATAGAGTTGCTCGATGCTGTATTGTTTGATTTCTTTTGGGGCTGAGGTCTCGTTTTTACAGGCGTGGAAACAGAAACTGGCTAGCGGAAGCAGTAGCAGCGACTTATTCATGTGATGGCGTTTTTGGCTGACTAAGATAGGATTTGTCAGGGAAATCCTGTAAGCGGACAAATAAGGTCCGCGCTAACTGGCTTAGAATCAGCCTGTGCTATCCCAATTCTCCACATTTCTCATTTTTGGCATTTCGATTGCATTATAAAGGATTATGATATCCCTCTTTCGTTCTAAGCCGGCCCTTATTGCACCCGCACCGTTAACAGCAAAATCGAAGATCATGGAAACGACTTATTACATGGTGCTTGACATGAAAACCATCAGGGGTTTTGAAACCATCGGCAGATTTAATATCGGGAATAACAGCCATTTTGCCCATACTGTTTTTAATCAACTCGAAGGAAGCAGGGCAGTAAGTGAAAGCAATATCCTCCATCTTGATTTTGTGGAGATGCGCGACGGTTTACCGGTCAATTTGAACATGATCAGTTGCACATTGGACCAATTGAGCGAGAATTTCAAGACCATTACCAGGGAGACATTCAAGCAGTATAACCTGGAAGGAAGAAAAAACAACGAATGATTATGACTGGTTGCTGATGAGCTTTAAAAAGTCATCTTTTTTTCTGCGCGCCACATCGATCACATCTCCATTCTGCATCACGACCTGTCCCCCATCGCCACGAATGTATTTGTTGATACATAGCAAATTAATCAGGTGCGAATGGTGGATCCTGTAAAAACGGTAGCGCGATAACATTTCCTCAAACTCCTTCAACAATTTGGTCACGACGATGGTTTGGCCACTATTCAGTACCAGGCGGGAATAATT
>DATHGW010000522.1:0-3409 GCA_035317445.1 Puia sp. | reverse complement strand
GTAAAATTACACCCGCAGGCGTGGTGAGTACCGTGGCAGGGGGCGCACCGCATGGTTATACTGATGGGCCTGTTGCGACTGCCCTGTTTGCGAATCCCTATGCCGCAGCCATTGATGTTTTGGGGAATATTTATGTTGCTGACGTAGACAATAATGTGATACGCAAAATAGGATATTAGCGATGCCCTTTGGGGGGAAATAAATATTTCAAAGCACCTGTTCCCTGCCCTGTTGGTTTTGTAGTGAAGAAAGGCTGAAAGATTTATTTATTCCAAATCGTATTGTTTTATTAAATCTATTAGTCGCTTTGCCTGGTTAAGTAACTCTTCTGCTCTTGTGGCCTCGGTGCGGTTAGCATTTTTCATATACTGCGTTTCAACAATATACTCGTTGATTAAACCAGCATCGCTGGTAACCAAGGAAGGATTATTAACAGGCTTGTTGATCGTATTATTCTTTAGCATTTCATTAAACACTTTTCCATTGAATATTTTATCGGCGAGTTGCCTGGACTCTGAGCGGATCTGGATTTCATCCGTCAGTTCAAACAATAACTGTCTCATTTTTTGGTCATATGCCATAATACCGTTGGAGACATTCAGATCGCGTATAAGACGAAGGCTGCCTGAGCTTTTTAATTGTTGTATCGTTCTATCGTTGGGAAATATATTCAGTGGCGGTGAAATACTTCGTGCAAAAAAATAAATCGTGTTTCCATTTTCTTTAATGAAGGGAGAAGTTAATAAATAAATCAGGGAGTCGATCATTTCAGTCCTCTGTTGCCTCCGTCGTACGTTGGATGAAAGCAAAACGGTGTCTGATTTTAAATCTTCAATCATTAACTTCATGTATTGCTTTTCTCTGCTATGGTCAGTAAAGTCTTCACGGATCTGTTCCGCGAAAAAACCCAGTGTCACGGCAAGAAATATCATTAAGAATTCTAAAAAATATTCTTTGAATTTTTTCTTGTTGTGATGAAGGTCGGGGTGATGATGGACTTCCATATTGGTTGGTTGCTGGGTTTCTGATTGGGAAATAGATGAATCTGGCTGACTTGCTTCTGTTGTGGCTTCTTTAGTTGGGGTTTGTTTGGGAATATCTTGTTCATCAGGCATACATTGTCTGTATATGGTTTTAAAGGTATATAAAAGACAATAATTCTGTTTCAGGCGGGAATCTGAACAATGAATTCTGTGAATTCTCCTTCCTTCGTCTCTACGTTCAATTCACAAACATGTGCTTTGCTGATAAATCAATAAAATGATCATGGCTGAAGGATGATGATTTGAAGTTACTGCTTTTAGTGGATAAAGCTTAAAACGATGTGAGGAAACGCGAAAGATTAAACACTTGCAATGTCGCTCCACCATTCCATCCATTACTTCCGATAAAACAAATATTTCAAAGCGCCTGTTGACCACAAGGCCCATAAAAGCAAAACAGGCTGAAAGAATAACCTGAATAACCTGGCCCTGTTGTTGTCAAGTCCGAATGCGTTGACGCCGTTAACGTATTGGGCGATATTACCGGGGAATACCAGTATATAAAATACGGCTAAAGCGATTCCAATCCTTATTTTTTCTCTTTCCCAAAAAATCATGCTTAACCCCAGTCCCAATTCAACAACACCGGATAAAATAACTACAAGGTCCTTATTCAAAGGCACCCAATTGGGAACCTGGGCCTGAAAGGTTGATCGTTGAAAACTAAAATGCCCGATGGCGGCGAATACCATAAATATGCCCAATGCTATTCTCCCGATCCCTTGCAGCTTACTTGTTTGTATTGTGTGCATCATATTGTTGGATTGTGGATCATCATCACTTCTTTGTTTTCATGAACCGGACAATCATGCCCAGGCTAATGTTCCATTGAACAATATTGGCTTCGGATGGATCGCCTACGGCGAAACTGGGGAATCCCGCTCCATTTTTATCCACGTTGAAGTACGCGGAGTTATTGGAAATATTGGGTGTGCTGATGAATGCGGCATCCAACCGCAAGCCAATAACAGAAGAAAAATAATAAGCCACTCCGCCCTGGCAGGCCCATGAAAAGCCGGTTTTAGACGCCGTCATCGGTGTTTGGGTCGTGACCGTGTGGGTAAAACCAATCAGGCACCCAATAAAAGGATGGATTGCTTTTAGGCGGGGAGAATAATTAATTCCGGCCAACAGCCGCTGCATATTGATCGTCGAATAAGTATATGTGCTCACGCTATTGTTATTTGGATCGTTTAACCAGCTGTTTGGCTTGCTGCCTGAATAGGCTATTTCAAAACCCCACGACGGGTGTGGGTGATATAAAAAAGAGATCGAAGGAGTGAACGATGGATCGATATGGCCCGTGCAGTTTTGATATGCGATGGAAGGGGTATAGGTGCGGCCAAGGGAGGCAATGATCTCAAAACTTTTCTGTCCACTAGCGTTCTGCTGCAGGATGGATAACAAAAAAAGTAAAACAAAAAGATTTCTCATAAAGGCAGGCTGGTTCATTAGAATAAATATAACTGGAAAAAAGTTTTACATCCGCTTTAACTGCCATAAAAGCGTACCAATACCAGCAATCGCCGGTATATAAGTCCAATATGCAAAGGGAATAAAGAAAAGATGACCTCCTTTAGAAATGGTAACCCAGTCAAAAATTCGCGTACTTTTTTTCTCCCGTTTTTTCTTCTCAAAATATTTTGAAAACAGCACAATGATTATAGACGATAGTAAGAAAGAACATCCCAGGGGAATGTAATTGTTTGAATAAAGATTTTCGTTATTGGAAATGTATTTGGTAATTAACTCCGCAATTAAAGAATCTACAAAAACGATTACGAAAATGAGAAAGCCATAGCCTGACCATAGAATCATAAGCATTAGTTTCGTTTTTTCTTTTCAGTCTTCCTCCTGTGACAATTACCACTTGAAGGTAGCATTTATCTATTTATCTGCCTTGACGTCATCATGGGTAAGTGTAAGCTCTTAGTGGATGGAATATTTGCTTTTCATCCAGCTGCCAATTTGATAAACTGATACATTTTTGTATATTATGCCTTAGTAATGAAGAATTTAAAGAATAAGCAGATGCATGGACCGCAACAGGCATTTTGCAAAAATCGGTACATAAATGAAAGAATTTTTAAAGAAACTAAAACTTATTGACCACCTGACAACTGAAATTAATATCAGTAGAAATGAATTCACTGACAAACTGGATATGATCGTGGATAAGGGAGGCACAGGATATTTTTCGGATACTTTTGACATCTTTTCTTCAAGTAAGAACGAATTAAAAGGTCGCATTGATTATTCTGGTTTTAAACTAAAAAGACGCAGAAGATTCTTTGACGGAAATATGAATTTTGCCGTCGCCAATGGCACATTCGATGAACATAACGGGGTCCTGAAAATAGAAACAG
>DATHGW010000521.1:0-9693 GCA_035317445.1 Puia sp. | reverse complement strand
ATTCCGACCCCCGCTGCGCGGGGGCGGAGGAATCGAAGGAGAAGGTAACCTGCCTGCTCCGCCGATTCCTCCGCTCCCGCCAGGGGCGGGAGGTCGGAATGACAATGCTTCCTAATTCCTTATTTCTTATTTCCCATCCTCACTCCACCTTCCTAATACTAAAAAAAAACTCCGCCCCCTGGCCATATTGTGATACAAACGTAATTTCTCCACCCTGTCTTTCGACCAGTTTCTTGATCGTGGCGAGACCCATCCCACTTCCCTTGTTTCCAAAACGGTCTACTATGCCCAGGTTGGTGAATAAACTGAATACTTTCTTCTGCTTTGCGGGTTCGATGCCCATGCCATTGTCTTTGACGGAAAAGAAATAGTACTTTTCATTTTCTGCAAAAGAGATGTTGACGACAATAGTTTCTTTGTCATTGTATTTGATGCTGTTCGTCAAAAGATTTAGCAGCACCTGGTCCAGGATGGATTTTTTAACCTTGATGATGATATTGCCCTTGGGATATTCTATGATGGCATTGGTATTCATCTTTGCCAGGTCAATGACGGATTCAATCAGTTCTGTTAAATTGACCAGTTCATGGTCCTCAGAGAGAAAATACTCTCCGCTATGATAGGGCAGTACCGCATCCACAAAATCAATTGTCTTCCTGACGGCCTTTGACATAATGTTCAGCAATTCCAGTCCTTCACCCCCAAATTTTTCTGTATAACTCTCCTTAAGAAGATGACTGGATAAGAGAATATTGGTAAGCGGAGATTTGATATCGTGAGAAACCCTTTTAACAAACTGTTCCAATTGCTCGTCGCGCAGCTCCAGCTCTTTTTCCAGTTCCTGCGAGGCCTTGCTTTTTTTAAGGCCCTCCAACAATGCCAGGGCCAGGCTTGACAATTCATTTAACGAATCCAATTGGTCCTGGGAGAAGTTCCTCGTACGGTAGTCCATTACCCACAAATGGCCGGCCAGGGAATTGTCGGGGTTGATCAATGGATGTCCTGCATAAAAGACCAGTGCCGGAATCTCCCCCACGGACTGAGGCATGATAGAAATGAAGGGAGTGGTTTCGCTATGTTCGGAAAAAGACAGAGATCCCAGGAATGCTATTTCTTTTTCAGAAAGAGGCGTTCCGTTCTGTGAAATGACGCGGTTATTGACCCCATCGGTAAAACAGATTGCCGCAACAGGAGTTTCGCTGACCCTGGATGCCAGTTTACAAAGATCCTGGTAACTTCTTTGAAGCGCAGGATCAGATACTGCATATCTGTATAAAATTTCCGGTCTTATTACTTCCTTCTGGTACAATCTTTTTTTCTCCCCTTTTGTCGACGCAAAATAGATGGTTGATTCTATAATGGATATCCAAAAAGGAAATAAAAAAGCTACAGGAAGAAGTAAAAGAGCTTGTCCTTGTACTTCAGGATTTGGACAGGTTCCTGAATTCAAAAGGTTTTATGCCATATTTCTGGTTGAAAATCCTGGCAAAATATCCCGCATTGGAAAATCCGACCGCCTCGCAAATCGCCTTGATGGAGAGGTCCGTTGAGATCAGCAGCGTCCTGGCCTTTTCCAGTTTCAGGTCGGTACTGAATTCATGGATGGTTTGCTTGTGCAGGTTTTTGAAAAGTATCTGGAGTTTGGTTTTGTTGATCGCTGCTCTTTTTGCCAATGCGACAATGGTTGGATTTTGATCTACCTCCCGTTCCAGGATTTCCGTCACCATTTTTATTTTTTCAATGTCCGCCTGGTTGATAGAATGTGGATGGTGGGGGCCGGTGCTGAATTCATGAACATGTTCGGCAAGAATATCCAGGCTCTTGGCCTCCAGATGCGTGATGCGCACAAATCCCTTCGACGACTGCCGGTTCAGGTCACGGATCATGTTGACGAGTTTTAGGTTATACCTCGCCGTATGCATGAACTCTTTTTGCGCACCGGTGTCCTTAAATAGGTTTTCAAGCGTTGTGGGAAGGTCTTTGAGATAGTCTTTTACTTTGTGATAATAACTCACCGTTTCCAGTTCCACGCTGTGCACATGGATCCATTGACCTGCTCCAATCTGAACAAGATGATCATTATTATTGTCGCTGGCTACGATCAGGTACTGGTGCATGTTGATCTTCATCCAGTCCGTTTCCCGGTAAAATGCGTGTTGCATTTCGCCCCGGCTGCAATAAAAGAACTTCAGCGGGTGGCTTTGATTCAGGTTGAATCTTATTTTTACATCTTCATGAAAGAGACAATTGTATTCAATAAAAGCGAGCCCGTCCCGGAAATCGAGACCCCGAATATACCCCCTGCCGAGTTTGTCAGGTATATCAATGGTTAATTCTGTACAATATTCGCGAAAGCCTGTCTTGAATTCCCCGGCCAGGTCGTGGATTACGTCTCTGATCGGAAGCGAAGCAACCCTAAAGTTTAGCATAGCTCGATAATGCTTTAGTAGCTCAATGTATAAAATTAAAACGATCCTTGTAATTAAAATGGAAATAAACAAAAAATTCCTGAGCGGTCCGTTTGACCTTGACCATCGGATTTTCGTTAACTTACATTGAGGGGATTGCTTGGTCCCTATACATGAGGGTACGGCAAATCATATTATCTTTCATTTCAGCTGGCATTTTTGCTTTTATCGGTCGCGACCATTCCGGCAATCTCCAGGATGTGTTGGCCGCCTACTTCAGGAACTACCCCCAGGAAAAAATATATGTGCAAACAGATCAGTGTACTTATCTCACAGGTCAAACCATCTGGTTCCAACTCTATACGGTCGCCTATGGCCAACCATCAACGCTCAGCAGGATTGCCTATGTACAATTGATCGATACAGTGGGCCGTGTCATCAGCCTGAACAAGCTATCCCTGTCAGATGGAGTGGCGCACGGTAATGTTTTGCTGCCCGACAGCCTGCCAACGGGAACCTACCAGTTAAGGGCTTTTACTGTCTGGATGTTGAATTTTGGCGAAGAGGGTATTTTCCATAAACAGGTTGCTATCAAAAAGGCTACCGATAGGACCCTCATGGCAACATCGAAAAAATCCCGCCGGAAAATCTTTTACATGCAGTTCTTTCCCGAGGGTGGCGATTTGGTGGCGAACTCTGCCTGCAACCTGGCATTCAAGGCAACCGATCAGGATGGGATTCCGGCAGATGTTTCCGGAGAGATCGATGACGATCGGCATGTGGTCATAGGGAGTTTCAGGTCCGTTCATGATGGCATGGGGAAGTTCCTGCTCAGACCAGAAACCAACCGGTCCTACATAGCATCGGTCCATTTCCCGGATGGCAGCGAACAACAGATTACGCTGCCAGCTGCAAAACCTTTCGGGATTACGCTGAAAGTGCTGGAACAAACAGAAAAGAATATCAGCGTGGAGATCACAGACCCGGAAAAAGAAAAAGGAAAATATCAAACGGTCTGGCTGGCCGTTTTTCAGCATTCCGGAAAACTTGCCGTTTATAACCTGGAGTTGGAAAGCCGGAACAATATTTTCAATATTCCATTACGCGAGTATTCCACGGGCATCCTGAGGCTAACGGTCATGGGCAAGGACTATATTCCCCTCGCTGAGAGAATGGTATTCATAGATAAAAATGATCCTTTGGAAGCCCAATTGAATGTGGATACCATGTCATTTGATCCAAAATCAAAATCAGTTTTTTCCATACAGTTGAAAGGATTTTATCCCGGCGTGGATTCCGTGAGCCTTTCTGTTGCGGTTACCGATGCCGACAGGTCTGAGCACGATACGCTGGCTGACAATATAGTGAGTGCCCTATTGCTTAGCTCCGAGCTGAAGGGATCTGTGTACCGTCCGGCGCAGTATTTCACCGACAGGAATGAGCAGAATAGAGCGGCATTGGATCTTGTTATGCTGACCAACGGCTGGAGACATTTCACCTGGAAGAAAGTATTGGGTCAGCAAACAACGGATCTGAAATACGCGGTTGAAAAATCGCTTGACGTTGCCGGACATATTCAGGATCTTAAAAAGAATCCCGCGCCATCGAACAACGCCCTGACGCTGATCATTCAGAATGAAGACCACACGAAATTTGTTGGACGCGTTCAAGCCGATAGCAATGGTAATTTTATATTGAAGGATTATGATATCATAGGCAACTCCCAGGTTTATTTTCGGGGATCAGGTAGTGGGAAAAAAACATATCCTTTAAAAGTGTCTTTTTTTACACCCTTCGCTGACACGATGCGCTCAACGGAGTACCATCCCACGGAAACCGCAGATCCTGCAGCCGTTCTCAATTCGATCAACCCGATGGATAATGATAACCGGGTTTTAAGTTCCCAAAAAGGAATGTTGGCGGCTGTTACCGTAAGAGGACATATACCCAGCAAGGCAGAATTGGTTGCGAAAAAATATGTAAGCCCATATTTTGAGGGCGGCTACTATCATGATATTGATATGATCAATCAATTCTATCCAAACAGCCTCTCGTTCTTTAATTTCATCAAGGGCCGGTTTCCCGGATTATGGGTTACCGGCACCGAGGACATTCCTGAATTCTATCTGCGATCTATGACACCTACGGAATTGATGGGACCACAGTCAAATTCAAGCGGCAACTCTCCGAACTTAACGAAAAATTCCTTTGCAGCGACCAACAAACCCTATTTTTACGTGAACGAGATCAGCACAACCTATGAGGATGTGATCAATATTCCCCTGACCGAAATGGCGCTCATCCGATACATCCCTCCGCCGGCCAGCATGGCCCCGTTCAACGGCGGATTTTTGGGCGTTTTGGCCATATATCTAAAGAAGTGGGATGAGGGGATGTCGGGGATTCCTGAAATAAAGGAGGAAATTCCCATATATATTTTTCATGGTTACAGTATAACCCGGGAATTTTATCATCCCGACTATAGTAGCAAAAATTCGTCGCTGTCTGTCCCCGACTACAGAACGACGCTGTTTTGGAATACCCATCTCAAACCCGACCATTCAGGTAATATTCATTTTTCATTTTACAATTCTGATCGGGCAAAAAAATTCCGGATTGTGATGGAAGCGATCGATAACCGGGGCCGGCCGGTATATCTTCATTCCGTGTTGACGGCCAAATAGTCTTGCTTTTTCATTTTATTTAAATTTTTAATTTTTAAGTTTGTTGTCTAACAGTGATTTTAATTTTTCCAGTTTTGACAGCCAGAAATGATCAAAGTAGTTTATCCATTCCTGCAACTTTTCGAACCCTTCCTGTTTGAGTATGCAATGTCTTTCTCTGCCGATGTCCTGGATAGAGATAAACCCGGCCCTATGCAATATTTTTACGTGTTTGGATACGGCCGGCCGGCTCATGTCAAAATGTTCGGCCAAGGAGTTTATCGTCAGGCTGTCTTTTGACAGCAGCCGCAATATCTGTCTGCGGCTCGGGTCGGCCACCACCTGGAACACATCATAGCTTTGTTGTTTCACGGTTTGCAGCTTTTATAAGTTCAGCGATCTTTTGTATATTTTTTAACCACCCGTCATTCATGGCCGAGAACATACCAAGATGATCGAATCCCCTGAAGCCGGTATGTTCCAGCAATAGCTCCGTGCCATTGTCTTTCGGGATCAGTTTCCAGACCACTATGGAATCCAGCTCGATCTTTCCGTTGCCCGGACCGGACTTCCAGGAATAGGAGAGCGATTGGTAAGGCACTATCTCCAGCACTTTACAATAGACGATGCCGTCGAAATCGAGCTGAGGCACGGGCTTTATCCTGAACTGGAAATCTTGCCCCGGAATGGGCAGGAAATCATTGGGCATTAGCCATAGCTCCATCAGTTCGGCCCTGGTCAAATATTCCCAGACCTGTTCGGGCGGGTGGGGGAAGAAAAATTGATGCTTGATATTGTCTGTCATAATAAGTAACTTTTAAGTTACACAAACATAAGGGTAACTTTTGAGTTACGCAAACTTTTTGTCTGTTTTTTTTTAAAAAATTATTTTTGACGCGAAAATGGAAAAGAGAAGAATCATTAAAAAAAGAAACCCGCTACCAAAGCGGGTCTCAAAATATGGTCGGGTAGACAAGATTCGAACTTGCGACCCCTTGCACCCCATGCAAGTACGCTACCGGGCTGCGCCACTACCCGAAATGTTTAGAAACGCGAATATACAACTATTGATTTAATATAGTAACTCGTTGGTTATCTATAGGGTTGGCAAATCCAATATTAGGGCAATAGTAAATCAATAGTGTCCTATACGTGTCCAGATTCCCGTTTAAAATGGCTGGTTTCCTCATTTGATTCGTAGGAAATAGGTCAACCTAGAGGCTGTAATGACCTTGCCGTATTTTATAATGGATCATTCAAAGAAAAACAGGTAGTGTATTACCCCTGTCGGGGATACCTCAGTTACCATTCCAATTTGCCAGTATTCTATATTCAAAGAACTCTGTTACACCGCTCGGTTATTTTTTTCCTAACAGCCTTAGGTAAACGATTCTCCCTCTTGATCCAATGATCCAGGCTAAGTACCTTTCTCGTTATTCGTGTCCACATTTAATCGCCTTTGTCTGTTTAACTAATCAATCCTTTTGACCTTCGTTTTGATGAATGTTAATTCTTTGAGGATTTCTTTTTTATCTTGTTCCAGTTTTGCAAGCAATCGCTTTTCCATCATCATAATTGTGTTATTAATATCCTGTTTCACTTCTTGAAGTTTTTCTAGTTCAGTCATATAAAAAGAGTTTAGCCTGTTAAGTTATTTCTTTTTCTTGGATTGAATATATGGTTAATGGTTTTCTGTTCTTGTTTTACTGCGATAGGAGAGAAATGTCGTATCGTCGCTAATTAGTGTAAATATGGATTGGTGAATAATATTATTTTGGTTTAATGTGTTTACCTTGGATGTCCTAAAACCTAAGTATATGGCTATAGACATTCAATACGGGCCTCCTGGTGAAATAACAGAAGACACAAGTGAATTTCTCGCCGAATACGGTTATTTCTGTACTCAGTTTGAAAGGCTGATGTACATAATCAAATTGATTATTATTGATTCTTTTGATCCCGTTGATAGAGCAAAAGCTGAGATTCTATTGACCCAAGAGAATTTTAGTTCCATAGTCAACAAGTTCGAAGGAATACTCCATTACATGCTGGGCGAGGAGCATTACGATGAATCCTTGAACTCAGCCTTTTTCAAGAATATCCGGGGTTTCATAGAAATGAGAAATTTGATTATCCATGGTACATGGATGCTTAGTCCGCTCAATGGAGCCGATGAACACCCGACAACAAGATTGGCAACAAAGGACAAGAAAGCTCCAAAGGTCCGGCATAAGACATACGTAAGGAGTTCAGCGCCGAATCTGAGAGCTAACGCTGATCGTTTGGATTTCCTCTGTCAAATACTTGGAAGACTACTTTCTGTAATAATTCCGATTGAACCTCCGGTTGATCTTAACTTTGTCACTGAACAAATGATTAAAGACACCGCTACTATACCATTTCCTGTTATGACGTGATTGAAACGTTTCACCCAGCGAGATTAGTCCAGCATTTTCTGTACCTTGCTATGCTAAACCGATTTGCCATGACTATCATTAGAGCAACAGTTTTTTATCCCTCAACGACCACTCCTGCGACCGTTTTTCATGTTGGGAATGCCCTTCCTCCTGACAAAAGAATAATAAGGAAAATGACTTATCATTCGGAAACTAACAGCCTAGTCTTTTATGGTGACAACGATAAAACAATTGGAATGATTTGTAATCTGCCTTGCTACCTGGTTTATGACGATAAGTAAATATTCTATCTAAGAATAAGCGTCCTTTTCTGTAAATTTCCTTCAAGGCCTCGCGCTCATCCTTGGTTAACTTTTTGAAATCGGCATTTAGTTTCGCTTTGATCCTGGGGTAAGATATCCGAAGGAGAATCGTTTTTTCATTTATCTAGTGTCAACTTCTCTTCATCGTCTTTCCTTCGTGTTCCGTTATTCGTTCCTTGCAGATATTCACGTACTCCAGTTCCCGTTCAATTAACAGGTAATTAAATCCAGCATTCAGAGCCGCGATTCCTGTACTTCCACTTCCGGCGAACGGATCAAGGACGGTTCCTCTAGGCGGGGTAATAAGTTTAATCAGGTATTCGAGTAGTTTGATCGGCTTAACTGTTGGATGATTGTTTCCTTCACCTCGTTCAGCCTTACTTGCTTTTGCACAATAGAAGAATCTTGATGCTCCTCCTGAATCGGTATGACCTCTTGCTCCTCTATTCGTTTGGATTGAACCTCCCCAGGTATTCCCGTTCTCTGCGATACTTGATTTTTCTATTCTCTTGGTTTCGGTATATCCGCTCTGTTCATCTAGTATTGCTCCGGTAAATTCATCGAAGATCACATTGGCGGGAAAACGTCCTGTAACATCTTTACCTAAATATTCTTTTCCGCTACCAGGGGAGCAATTGAATGTCCCTGCTTTGGCTTTGGCCGCTGAACTAAATCGTTGATTATTTCCAATTTTGCATTCAGCTATATTGATTCCCCCTGTACCATGTTTCAGTACGTTCTCAGTAATAGTTTTTTCAGAAAGAGGTTTTCTTGCCAATGTCCAAAATTCTGTAGCTGGTTTAAGAGCTGAACCCCAACCTTCCCATTGTTTGGCTTCATTGGTTGCAGGGGTTGTAATATCAATTTCCTTAGCCATATTGCTTGTACCATTATTCATTTGATATATTCCGGTTCCTGAATCAGAGCCTTTACCGTCAAATCGTTTACCTATACTTTCTCGTTTAGCTCCAGCCTGTTTGTCTATTGCTTTACTGATGTCAAGAGATTTAGGAAAGCCTGAGCCGTAAAGCCATGTGACAATGTCTCGGATTTCAAAGCCAGCCTCTTCAATGTTTACAGCCATGCGGTGCTGTGTTCTGGTTCCACAAGCGCAAAGGATATGACCTCCCGGTTTTAATATTCGCAATGCTTCTTTCCAGATTGCTACAGATGGAATATCATAATCCCATTTCTTTCCCATGAAAGAAAGTCCATAGGGAGGATCAGTTACAATGCTGTCAATTGAATTATTGGGTAGATACTGCATTGCTGTAAGGCAATCAGCATGTATAACGCTGTTCAGGGGTATGGATACGGTCATTTAGGGTACGGTTCGTCTGTTGATTTTGTAAGTCTTAACCAGTGTTACCGCCATAGATATAGGGTAGCTGAAAATTGCGCCCGGAACCGCATATTAATGGTGGAACGTTCTGTAGGAATGAGCCTGTTATGGATGTATCTTGCCTCCAGTTCGCGAATCAAAGCCCAGATAATATGTCAGAGATTTGACCCTTCCATAAGGCGGGTTTCTGATACCTAGGTCTGGGCTTTTTTATTGACTTTATATCTGGTTCTGGAGGTTTACTTCTGATCGGTTACGTATGCAAAAATGTTGTTGTCCTTTTGGAATTCGTTGACTGCTCGATCTTGCTTAATCTTAAAGAGAATATTTAGAATATCATCTATCGAAGCAATTCCCTCAGCCAACTCTCCTCCGTGAATACCCTGTAAAATGTCAAGTAACTGATCTTTTCTATTAGGATTTGACCTCCCCCCTTATTCCGAAGCATAGTGAATTAGAATTTCGGAGCGTTTGACCTCCCCCCTTATTCCGAAGCATAGTGAATTAGAATTTCGGAGCGTTAAAACGCTTACTATCCTTCAGCTGATTCGATGATTTTTC
>DATHGW010000520.1:0-3338 GCA_035317445.1 Puia sp. | reverse complement strand
TGCGCACAGGATTCGTTAATGCGGCCCTAATGGCTTGATAACTTACGGTCAATAAGGTAATGGTCAGCGCTCCGATGCCGGCCATCGCAAAGATCCACCAGGCTATTGCTGTATGATAGATATACTTCTTCAACCAGGCATCGAGAAAATACCATGCTAAGGGTGAAGCGATCAGGCAGGCAATGATCACCAATCCAACAAAATCCTTAGATAGCATTTTCCAGAGATTGAATACCGATGCGCCCAGCACCTTGCGAACGCCGATTTCTTTTGTTCTTTGCTCTGCAACAAATGATGCGAGTCCAAACATACCCAGGCAGGAAATGAAAATAGCTAACACCGCGAAAACAGTAGCGAGATTGCCAATGCGTTCCTCCTGATCAAATTTCGCAGCATATGCGTCGTCGGTAAAACCATAAACGAATGGGCTGGCCGGATTATATTTCTTAAATACCGTTTCTATTTTCGCCAATGCAGCACGGACCGGCATCAGCGGGTTTATCCGGATCGTCATGGTATTGCCCGTTGCACAGCAAAAAAACATGACGGCTGTTGTCGTGTCGTAAGGGGATTCCATCACCATATCTTTTACTACGCCAATAACACGATGACCGATATTTGCAAAAATGGTCCCCTTGTAATTGATGATTTCTCCGACAGGGTTTTTGATGCCGATGACCTTCGCGGCAGATTCATTCAGGATAACACCTGATGAATCGGATAGAAAATTCCGCGAAAAATCCCTGCCTTGAGTAACCTGCCATCCGATGGTATGCCCAAAGTCCTGTGAAACGTAAATGGTCCCAAAACCAACATTCAGGTTTGGATCCTTTCCTCTCCATTCGAAGCCTCCATTGCCCGAAGATATTTCCGTCGTGCGACTGTTTGATTTGCCCATATCTACTGCTGCGCCGCTTTGCAGGAGCTCGGTCCTGATGGCATCGCTATGCGTGTAAAGGTCTCCGGTGTTCATGTTTACAGTAATCAAGCCTGCCCGAGTATATCCTACAGGCCTGGCCTTAGCATATTGAATTTGTCTGAATACGATGGCCGTGCCGATGATCAGGACAATGGAAACGGTGAACTGAAGAACAACCAACACCCTGCGCGGTAGCGATGCAAAACGGCCGGCACGGAAAACCCCTTTCAATACTTTTATGGGTTGAAACGAGGACAGGTAGAAGGCAGGATAGCTCCCCGCAACAAGACCAGTAAAAAAAGCAAACCCTAATATTAACAGGGAAAAAATAGGATTTGTCCAGGGAATGGTCATTTGCTTATCGGCCAAATCATTAAAAAATGGAAGGGATAATTGTACCATGATTACCGACAATACGAGCGCAATCAGGGATACAACAATGGACTCACTTAAAAACTGCCGGATTAACTGGCTTCGCATCGATCCAATGGTTTTTCGAATTCCCACCTCTTTGGCTCTTTTTTCGCTTCTTGCCGTAGAAAGGTTCATAAAATTGATGCAGGCTAATAATAACACAAATGTGCCGATAATTCCAAATAACCACACAAACCGGATGCGACCGCCGACCACTTTGGCATTCTTGAATTCATTGTATAAATGCGATTTGGCCAGAGAATACAAGAATGTCTCTTCTTTGTAATCTTTAATGTGCGCGACGGCAATATTATTTATTTTGGCAGAGACCTTATTCATGTCCGCGTTGTCTGCGATCTGGACGTATAAATTTCCGCAATGATTATCCCAATTCGATTGCGGGTCCTTCGAATTGAACCAGTTTTGTCCACTGGTCCAGGGCAACAATATTTTGGTATTATAAAATGTTGAATTGCGGGGCAGGTCTTCATAAACCCCGGCAACGGTCAGGTTAAAATCATTGTCAATCTTAACGGTCTTATTCAGCGGATCCACTTTACCGAAAATAGCCTTTGCAAGAGACGCCGAAATCAAGGTTGCGGACGGGCTCTTCAGACCATCGCGGGTGCCGCGGATCATAACAAGCGTGAACATTTTGGGAAAGTCTTCCTGGACCCAGGGCCCTACCCCGGATAATTTTTTGTCGTCCCATCCAATAATATGTTCACTGTTACCGGCGACCAGGGAAACGTATTTGAAATCAGATCCGAATTGATTGCGCAATGCGTTGCCCAGTGGCATGGAAATGACGGTGTTTGTCCAGGCCTGTTCTTTATAGTACCCGTTATAAATCACCTGCGCGATCCTGTTGCGGTTTTGGTGGTAGTTGTCAAACGACAACTCATCCCAGATCCACAATCCAATCAATAAGGCGACGGCCATACCCGTGGCCAGTCCAATGATATTGATGGATGAATACATTTTGCTTTTGATCAGGTTTCTCCAGGCCGTTTTGAAATAGTTGCTGAACATGTTGCTATTTTAATTCACTAAGGGCAAAGGGAATACCAGATCATGAGCATACTATGAATCAACAAAGTACAAGGATATTGGCTGAATCCACTGTCCGGTTTTGAAACAGTTCCTGTGCGCTTTCGCAATCGATTGAAAAAATATACCACAAAATAGTATTTACGCAAACCCACCGCGGCAGTATCTTGAATGGATCGTTTTGTCATGCGACCAGTTAAAAACAACGGCTATTTTTCCTTCACCAAAAAAGAAAGGACGGGCATCATGATCATGATTTTTTTGATCGTTATCCTGTTTTTATTACCCAATTTTATTCCATTCAATCTCTCCTCCCCTGATGAGAAGTCCTTTGCAGCATTCAAACAGGAACTGTCGAAGCTGGAAATCCGAACATCTCATGATTCTATTGGAAACAGGATGGCATATCACGCAAACGAAAAAACAGCCTGGAAAAATAATGCCGTTGACAACAGCAAATCACTGTTTTATTTCGACCCGAACAGCATTAGCGCATTGGAGTGGAAAAACCTGGGAATAAAAGATCGCACGATCCTCACTATTCGACATTATTTGTCCAAGGGCGGTCGTTTTCGCCGTGCAGAAGACCTTCGGAAAATTTACGGGATCCATGAAGATGAGTTCCGCAGGCTAGCGCCATATGTTAGGATCAGGAACGATGGACCGGCTGGCCCGGAAGACAAACCTCATGTTCGCGAGTCAAAGCAGGATAAATCTTTTCCGGATCCAACCAGAAAAGGATTTATCCGCAAAAGAGAGCCACCCCAGGCAGTCGACATCAATACAGCCGACACTACAGCGCTGATTGCTTTCCGTGGAATCGGCAGCAAACTAGCGATGCGGATCATTACATTCAGGGAGCGATTGGGGAGTTTCTATTCTGTCGAGCAATTGGCAGAGACTTATGGGTTGCCCGATTCCGTGTTTCAGCAAATCAAACCTTTCTTGATTATTC
>DATHGW010000519.1:0-2027 GCA_035317445.1 Puia sp. | reverse complement strand
GGCGATGTGGACAATGACGCCGCATATAAGACGGTCATGGAAAAATTTGGGTATGGCAATGCCGACAAACCCAATGTGTATTATGACGAAGAGAACCGGCGTCATCTCAATACCATCAGGCTGGCACATGCGCAGTTGGCGCAGAGTCTTGCTACTGCCGGGAAAATGGATTCGGCCCGTAAAGTGCTGGAACATTTTGACCATAACGTCAGGGAATCCAATTTCCCTTATGGCATGACGAGCAACAGGGGTAACCAGCACGATGGCGTGTCGATGCAATTCCTCCAGGCCTGTTATATGGCGGGGGATACCATGCTGGCTAAAAAAGTGGAGGCCTCGGTGAAAAAAGACTTACAGCAGCAGATGCGGTACTATAAATCCCTTGGCGAAGAAACCATGAGCGACGACCAACTCGCCAATAACGCCTACCAGTTGTTGCAAGGCAAGGGTGGCAGCCTGGCGGACAAGCAAATGCAATTCGTTCAGGATATCTTTACCACGTACCGGATGCTGATGCAGATCTCGCAAATGGATAAACAATTCAATCCATCGGCCATCGCGGCGCCGACGGAAACGAACCCGACGATCATTAGCAATCCGCCACCGGCCTCGGACTCGAAATCGAAAGCGAAAAAACCTAAATAAGGGCTAAGCCCCCGTCTCGTCAAGTCTAAGGCGAAACGAGACGGGTTTTTTGTGAAAACAATCCTAAGATTAAATTGTTCAGTAATATGTTCTTGCGTTTAGCGGGCCGAACTTGCGTTTGCCGCTAAAATTATTCTTAACTTCATCTATGGACGGGAGATAAAAAATTCCCGGTGCGGATATGATCGGCTTTCATTTTACAAAACATGATCCTAACGAAAAAGGCAAATCTAAATTCGACCAGTTGCTGGACCTTTTTATGCAACTGCTCACCTATACAAATGGCGATGTAGGCGAAGCCCTGCAATGGATGAATCAGCTGGACAAAGAATACAAACTCACCGACGAAGAATACGGCATGGGTGATTTTATCGATGACCTGAAAGACAAAGGATATATCGACGAAAACCGCCAGACCGGCTCCATCTCGATCACGCCCAAAACGGAACAGGGCATCCGCAAGCGTTCGCTGGAAGAGATCTTCGGAAAGCTGAAGAAGACAAAACAGGGCAACCACAATACGTTCAAGCCTGGCGGTGGTGATGAGATCAATCCGGAGACCCGTCCTTTTCAATTCGGTGATCAGCTGGAACAGATCGATTTCACCGAATCCATCCGCAATGCACAGATCAATCATGGCATCGAACAGTTCAGCATGCAGGAAGACGACCTGGAAATACGCGAAACTGATTTCAAGGCCCAGACATCCACCGTGCTGATGATCGATATCTCGCATTCCATGATCCTGTATGGTGAGGACAGGATCACGCCTGCAAAAAAAGTGGCGATGGCATTGAGCGAACTGATCGTGACAAAATATCCAAAAGACACATTGGATATCGTGGTATTCGGAAATGATGCCTGGCCCGTGGAGATCAAGGACCTCCCCTATCTGCAGGTTGGCCCCTATCATACCAATACGGTAGCGGGGCTCGAACTGGCGATGGACCTCCTGAGAAGAAGAAGGAATCCAAATAAACAGATCTTCATGATCACCGATGGCAAGCCGACCTGTCTGAAAATAGGAAAACGTTATTATAAAAACAGTTTCGGCCTGGACCGCAAAATCACTTCACGTTGTCTGAAC
This sequence comes from Puia sp., assembly GCA_035317445.1. Taxonomy (GTDB): domain Bacteria; phylum Bacteroidota; class Bacteroidia; order Chitinophagales; family Chitinophagaceae; genus Puia. The sequence continues at coordinate 295 of DATHGW010000519.1, read as the reverse complement.
CTTGCCGCCCAATGTAAAAAATTGAAGATCCCGATCACCACATTCATGATCGCCAGCGATGCCTACCTTCAGCGTTTTGTAACAGAATTCACTGAAACAAACAATGGCAAGGCATTTTTTGCGTCACTCGATCACCTGGGCGCATTCATCTTCCGCGATTTCGAGAGTGGGAAAAGGAAAACGGTGTATTGAGGGAGAATAGAAAATAGAAAGTAGAGAATGGGTATTTACAAGGTCTTACGCCTATGGAAACAAACAAAAAAACATTTATGGACATTAAAAAAATTAAGACTTT
>DATHGW010000518.1:0-4620 GCA_035317445.1 Puia sp. | reverse complement strand
CATGAAAACGCTTGCCACTACCATCCTTCTTTTACTGGCCATTCATTTTGCCCAGGCGCAGTTCGATCCGTCGAAAGTGAATAAGAAGGCCATTCAATTATACAACCAGGCGCTGCAATTGGCACAGGATGACCGTTTCCGGGAAGGGATCGTGAAATTGCAGGAAGCCGTAAAGATCGATAACCAATACGAAGACGCTTACCTCAGCATGGCAGGCATGTATGGAGAATTGAAAGACTACCAGGGCGCGATTGACAATTATGAAAAAGCCAGGGCCATCGACAGCAATTATTTCAGGGAATATAACCTGCCCTATTCCATGAACCTCGCGGGCAAAGGCGAATTTGAAAAAGCCCTGAATGCAGTCACGGAATTTCTTACCGTTTCGAACCTCAACGAAACCAGCCGGAAATCAGGCGAATTCAGGAGAAAATGTTACCGGTTCGCGTTGGATTACGAACAGAAAAAAAAGTCAACTGATTATAAGTTTGAACCAAAGAACCTGGGAGACAGTGTCAACAGCAATGTATCAGAATATTATCCCACGATCACCATCGACGGCAAAACATTGGTCTTCACCAGGCGGGTGAATAATTTTAACGAAGATTTTTATGAAACAACCCGGTCTGATTCCGGATGGAAGAAATCAAAGGGACTTGTCGGTAACATCAATACCAACCAGAATGAGGGCGCCCAGAATATTTCCCAGGATGGACAATGGCTGTTGTTCACCGGATGCAATTTCCCCGAAGGTTTTGGCAGTTGCGACCTGTACATATCTTACCTGACCCCTGATGGCTGGAGCACGCCGGAAAATCTCGGCCGCAGCATCAACACCGAATTCTGGGAGTCGGCCCCATCTTTGTCTCCCGACAAACGTGATCTCTATTTTGCCAGCAGGCGTCCGGATGGATACGGCGGAGGTGATATTTATGTCAGCCACCGGATGCAGAACGGTCATTGGGGAGCGCCGGAAAACCTGGGACCAACCATCAATACCATTGGCAACGAAGGCACCCCTTTCATTCATGCCGACAACCAAACCCTGTATTTTACTTCGGATGGGCATCCGGGTTATGGCGGGGATGATTTGTTCGTCACGAGAAAAGGTCCCGATGGCAAATGGGGTATTCCGGAAAACCTGGGCTACCCCATCAACACCATTGAAAATGAAGGTAGCCTTATCATCGCCGCCGATGGAAAGACGGCTTATTATGCCAGTGACCGCGCGGATAGCAGGGGCGGACTCGATCTCTATACTTTTGTGATGCGTGATGATATTCGTCCGGCAAAAACATTATGGGTCAAAGGAAAAGTCTTCGACGAAAAGACCGGAAAGGGCTTGCCCTCTTCTGTTGAATTGATTGATCTGGGTTCGCAGGTCACGATCAGCAAATTGCAAACGGATGAAACCGGGAATTACCTCATCACCATCCCCGTGGGAAAAGATTACGCCTTTAATGTAAACCGTAAAGGATATTTATTCTACTCCGGCAATTTTTCTTTTAGTCAAAAGCAACCCGATTCCACCTATAATATTGACATCCCCCTGCAGCCGCTGGCCACCAATGCAGCCATGGTGCTGAACAACATCTTCTTCGATCTGAACAAATATGATCTCAAGCCGGCATCGCAGGCGGAACTGGATAAACTGGTTCAACTGATGAAAGAAAACCCTTCGCTTGCCATCCAGATCAACGGACATACAGATGATATCGGGAAGCCTGCCGATAACCAGGTGCTGTCTGAAAACCGTGCTAAATCCGTCGTAACCTTTCTTACGTCGAAAGGCATCGATCCAAAACGACTGTCTTTTAAAGGCTGGGGAAATACAAAGCCGGTGGCAGACAATAAAACCGAAGAAGGCCGCGCCCGCAATCGCAGGACGGAGGTCAAAGTATTAAAAAATTAATTAACGATTTTCGGGTAGTGTCTCAGTTTGGAAGTTAATGCTTGACCAGATAAGCATGATATATTAGGATTGAAAACTTTTTGGGATACATACATGTCCGCCCTAGCTTTGTAGACACAAGGCTAGGCACAGTTTAAATACAGTGGCGTTAACAGGAGGTTTTTTGGGGTTTCCTCGGTAGCTGTGGACCAATAGGCGACATTTTTATGCTTATCGGGTCAAGCATAAACTAATTGATATTGAATATATGTGGAGAATAATCTTTTATCTGATTATCGAACTCGTGATAATATTTATTCCCGCGCTCTTTATATTTAACAATTGGAAAAGATTTGTATCATGCCTAAAAAGCTTTATAACAGCCGGTTATTTCATACCAGGATTGCAAAAATGGAACTCTAATTTTACAAGGTCTATGATTTTTTCAGGGTATTTATTGCTCATTTTTATCCTTTCCCTGATCCTTCTTTATGTATATAGACATACCATTTAGCGAATGAGTCATTTTAGCAAATTCAAACTGAGACACGACCGATTTTCGCGCCTTTTACAATCAATATTTTAAATTTTATATTTTACATTTCCGAAAAACACCCTTTCCGGCGTTCTTCTTTTTAAATAGGTTTGAATCAACCTTTTTGTATTGTCCACCGACCTATTATACCAGATCGCTTTGTCCCTGCTTCCACAGATCGGCGATGTGCATGCCAGGATCCTGGTTGAACATTTTGGAGAAGCTGAATCTATCTTTCGCGCAAAAAAATCCCTGCTGGAAAAGATAGAAGGCATCGGCACGTTCAGGGCCCGGTCTGTAAAAAGTTTTCAATATTTTCCGAGGGCTGAAGAAGAAATAGCCTTTATTGAAAAATACAAGATCCAACCCTTGTTCATCACGGATCAGCAATATCCCCGCCACCTCCTGAACTGCTACGACGCACCTGTATTGCTCTACCATAAAGGGAACACGGACCTGAACCATACGCGGATCATCGCCTTGATCGGCACGAGAACGCATACGGAATACGGAAAACAGCTGGTTGAAAAACTGGTGCGGGACCTGGTTCCCTTTGATATTCTGATCGTCAGCGGACTGGCCTTCGGCATCGATGCCCTAGCACACCGGTCGGCCTTGAAACACAAACTCCACACAGTAGGCGTGCTGGGACATGGATTGGATAAACTGTATCCTCCTGAACATATTTCCCTCGCAAAAGAGATGATGCATAACGGAGGGTTGCTTACAGAATTCCCGAGCCGGACCAAGCCCGATAAACACAATTTCCCCATCCGCAACAGGATTGTAGCCGGCATGTCAGACGCTAGCATTGTCATTGAAACCGGCATAAAAGGTGGCAGTATGATCACGGCCGACCTCGCCAACGGCTACAATAAAGATGTCTTTGCTTTTCCCGGAAGGACCACCGATACCAAAAGCAGCGGCTGCAATGAGCTCATCAGGACCAACCGCGCGATGCTGCTGACCGATGCGGCACAACTGGTCGAAACCATGGGATGGAACAGACAACCCGACGATGCAAAAAAAATAAAGCAACAAAAAGAAATATTCATCACGCTGACGGAGATCGAAAAAAAGATTGTGGATATATTAAAAGAAAAATCCGCTGTGCATATTGACGAAATTCATTTGCATTGCGACGCCAGTGCAAGCAGTATCGCTGCTGCAGTGTTAAATTTGGAGTTGCAGGGCATTATTGGGTCCTTGCCAGGGAAAATGTACTGTTTATTATAGAAAATCCAGCTCCCGCACAAAAATTTGGAACCAATTTACCCGCTGCACTATCTTTGCACATGGCAAGAATAAATACCCCGGCTAAGAAATCAAATTCCCCCTCAAAATTTTTTGGTGAAGGCTTGACGTTCGACGATGTATTGTTATTACCGGCATTTTCGCAGGTGCTTCCGCGTGAAACAGATATCAGGACCAGGCTTACCAGCGAGATCACCCTGAATATCCCGATGCTCTCCGCGGCCATGGACACGGTGACCGAAGCGACCCTGGCCATCGCGCTGGCCCGTGAAGGCGGATTGGGCATCCTGCACAAGAACATGTCCATCGAACAGCAGGTAGAACAGGTAAGAAAGGTGAAAAGAAGTGAAAGCGGACTCATTATCGACCCGGTTACGCTACATGCCGAAGCCACGATCGGCGATGCATTGCGCCTGATGAAGGAAAATAAGATCGGCGGCATCCCCATCGTGGACCAGCATCAAAAACTCGTCGGCATCCTCACCAACCGTGACCTGCGTTTCGAAGACGACTACCGGCGCAAGGTGAAGGAAGTGATGACCAAAGAACATCTCATCACGGCGCCCGAAGGAACGGACCTGAAAATGGCGGAAAAAATCTTACAGAAATATAAAATCGAAAAACTTCCGGTCATCAGCAAATCGGGTAAACTGATCGGGTTGATCACTTATCGCGACATCCTTCAGTTGACCAGCTTTCCCAATGCAGTCAAAGACAGTTTTGGCAGGCTGCGTGTAGGCGCCGCCTTGGGCATCACCAAAGACCTGACGGAACGCGCCGCCGCATTACAGCAGATTGGTGTGGATGTGGTTTGCCTCGACAGCGCACACGGCCATCATACCGGCGTCATCAATGCGGTGAAAAAAATTAAAAAGGATTTTAAAAAACTACAGGTCATTGCCGGCAATATCGGTACCGCTGCGGGAGCAAAAGCATTGGC
>DATHGW010000517.1:0-10209 GCA_035317445.1 Puia sp. | reverse complement strand
GTTTGGCCAGTTCGTACACTTTATATTGGGCATAAATGCTGGACGATGAAAACGGCTCTTCCTGGTGGTAACAAAGTTTCTCAAAATCGCGCACGAGATCGTCCGGGTTGGGTGTTACCGTATAATTGCCGACCTTGTAAGCATCGGTCATGAGCCTGATATAATCTGACTCATCTTTCATGAAGCCTGGAAAGACTGCAGAAAATGTTTTTAGATCCTGGCCATTTGGCTTAAGCGCGCTGATCATCGCTACGATGGTCGAGCTGTCTATTCCGCCGCTGAGGCTTGTGCCGAAACCTACATCGCTACGCAGCCTTCTTTCAACAGAAAGCAAGAGGAGGTCTTTAAACCGTTCTATCGCCGTTTCTTCATTGATGGGGTTTTTAGCTTCTTTATCGCAATCCCAGTAAGCATGCAAATGGAAGTCATCGCCGTTTGCGCTTAAAGTAAGGTAATGGGCAGGGGGAAGCGAATAGGCATCCTGGTGGTAGGTGATCGTTTTATCGAGCGGGGTTTGGGTATAGCCCAGCACGAGCCAGTTTAACAGGAGGGGATTATTGATTTTTCTTTCAAGTCCTGCAGCCCACAAAGCTTTTTTTTCGGAGGCGAAATAAAATTTTTTTTCATCGATGGCATAATAGAACGGTTTCTCTCCAAACCTGTCTCTCGCAGCGAATAGCATTTGTTCTTCGTCATCCCAAAGCGCAAAGGCAAACATTCCATCCAGGTGATCCAAACATTTTTCTTTAAAGCAGTCATAAGCTGCCAGCAAAACTTCAGTATCCGATCTTGTGACGAAAGAATAACCCTTTTGCACAAGCATTGCTTTTAATTCGATGTAATTGTAGATTTCTCCATTGTACACTATCGTGTAGCGCTGAAGGTAATGCATGGGCTGTGCTGCGGAAGGAGACAGATCAATGATGGACAGGCGGCGGTGGCCAAATCCGACATTTCCATTGGAATTTATCCAAAAACCCTCACCGTCCGGCCCTCGGTGCTGCAGGGAATCTGCCATTGTGTGCAAACGGCTCAACAAGTGATGCTTGTGTTCTTCGTTGCGCTCACCAGGTTGAAGGTAAATGATGCCAGATATTCCGCACATGCTGTAAATATCGAATTCTTTTTTCAGTCAGAGATGAGAGGAATTGAATGACAAGGATACTACCAGCTGATCGGCACTTTGACCAATACATCGTCCCAGGCAATGAGCATATTGGAGCTGTTGGCGTTATTTTTTTCAAAAACGATCGAAAAAACTTCGGTGATCTCGGTTTGTTTTTGAACGGGAACGTCTATGCGGGCGAGATCCTTAGTGGAATCATATTTAAATGCGCCCCAGGTATCGGTGTCTTTGTTGATGATAAGCGACCATTTGTCGGCATTAAGCAGTGCATACATCGAATAGCGTCCTTTTTTGATTTTTTTTGTCCCGACTTTCACATCCTTATAAAATTCGATTTCAGTAGCCTCGTTGGCACCCAGTCTCCAGATGCTTCCATAAGGCTCCAGTTCTCCGAAAATCGCCCTTCCATCTTTTTGGGGCCGTCCATACACCACCCTGGCAACCAGTGGCTCAGCCGCTTTGTTCTGGATTTTTAGAATGGGATAATTGGTTGGGCAATAACTCATGTCCATGGGCGATTTATCCAGGATGGGGAACCTGGACTGCGCTTCAGAAGCCGCAAAGGACAGGACGAAGGCGAGAAAAAAAAGTATTCGTTTCATAATATAAGCATAAGGTTTGCAAATTTAAAAGAATAGTTTCTTTGGACTCCATTTTATGACCAGTTTTATGTCCCTTCGTTTAACCTGGTGAGTTCCAGCCTGGCAAAATCCCTGAGTCCCGGAAAAAATTCCCGGTAATAGTCCCTCAGCAACGAATAATGCGCTTCAAAAATGCGGTAGGCGGCACGGTGATCATGCATGTAGGCTGCGCGATGCACCAGTCCGGCAAAACTATTCCTGATTCCTTCTTTAAGCCGGTAATGATAAAGCCAGTCGTGTTTTTGCATGTGCATAAAAACTATTTGAAATTTCTGCGGGAAAACATCTATGAATGGTTTTAACTGTTCGTATGTCTTTTTTGAAAATGCAGCCAGCGCCTGTTCATCTCTGAATTCATTGCGGTCATTGGCCAGGAAATGATCATAAACGATATCCATAAACGCTCCCGCATACAGGCCGTAATCTGCTTTAAAAAGTGATTTCGCTTCGGATGTGACCGGATGCGTATCCGTATAATGATCTATGGAACGATGAAGACTGATCCCATGTTGAATAGGGAGAGAGTAATCAAATTTCTTTTTGCCTTTGACAAAATCGCTGATGAGGTTTCCCACTAAAATTTCCGGAATTTCAAAGGAAAGGTATGCATGTGCAAGAAAATTCATATGGCAAAGGTACATGCCAGCACCTGATATCCTGTTTTCCTGCGGTTCGCTGTTAATATGCCTTAACAATTCTGCAGGTTTGGCGGAGCATTGTATCATTTGCAAACAAGGTATATATCAAAAGCGTACACCTTCTTCCGCGAGGCAATAGTTTAAATTATTATTGATCAATGCAATACGATTGTGGCATGTCGTTGACATAGGGATGGATGTATTTGTTCATCACAAAATTTTAAAAAATGAATTATGAAAAACACGCTTCTTGGTCTTGCAATTCTCTTAACACTTGATGCAAGCGCCCAAAAGATATCGGACCAGGATCCAATATCATCAAAAGTGTTACAGTCATTTCAACAAGAATTTGCCAAAGCAACAAACATCAGCTGGATGCCCGATAAGAATAAAAATATTTACCATGCGAGGTTCCTGTACAATAATGAACCGGTGGAGGCATTTTTTACGGATGATGGAACCCTGATCAGTACAGCCCGCTTTATTTCCGAGCGCCAGCTGCCCATCATGGTCATCAAGGAATTGCTAAATAATTATTCGTTCTATTCTGTGACGCAGGTAGTAGAGTTCACCAATGATCACGAAACCAGCTATATGATCAATGCATACAATGAAAAGGAGACCTTGTTGTTGAAATTTTTTGCAAATGGTGATTCTCAAAGGGTTAAAAGAATTAGGAACAAGTCGTAAAAATGTTTTGAAAAAATTGCAACATATTTCAGCGGACTGCGTCTTATAATTATCAAAAAAACAAAACCTAAAAAAATGAAAAAGATAATTTTAGCGTTGGCAGTGATACTGACTGCAGGGCTGACCAGCGCCTTCGCTAATGAAGACATCAACGAGAATGCCGTCGCATCGTTCCGGAAAGATTTTGTCGCCGCCCGGAATGTGAGCTGGCAGCAGAGCAGGAATTATATAAAGGCGACTTTTGATCTGAACAATCAGGTGATGTATGCCTTTTACAACTACCGGGGCGAATTGATGGCGGTTATCCACCATATTCTTTCCAACGAATTACCCGGCGATCTTAAATCAGCATTAAAGAAGGGATATCGCGGATACTGGGTCTCTGACCTGTTTGAATTGTCATCTGATGAGCAGCATCTCTACTATGTGACCCTCGAAAATGCAGACGCCACGATTGTATTGAAGTCAGACGGATCCGGCGGATGGAAATTCTATAAAAAGCTAAAGTAAAGATATAGCTTACCTCTTCTGAGTTGGTTTTAGTTGGAGTAATGATATCCCGTCTTTGGACGGGATTTTTTTACCGGTTCAAAGCCGCTATTTACCGCCATAAAGTCACTCATAACCTAAAAGCGCTTGTCCCTACCTGTAATGCACAGTAGCTTTGTTAAAGAATGAATAAAATGGGAAAAAAACAAAACAGACTGCAACATAATTGAACTGTTTGCGTCTTATAAAGTACAAAACAAAACAAAACCTAGTAAAATGAAAAAGACAATTTTAGCATTGGCAGTGATACTGACGGTAGGGCTGACCAGTGCCTTCGCTAAGACGAATGAAGACATCAGCCAAAGCGCCCTGGCTTCCTTTAAAACTGAATTCGCAGGTGCAAAGAATGTGAGCTGGCAGCAGGCAAAGGACTATGCAAAAGTCACATTTACCCTGAACGACCAGGTTATGTATGCTTACTACAGCCATGAAAGCAATGAACTGATGGCGGTCGTGCGGAATATACTTTCTGACCAATTGCCCATCAACCTGGCATCAGGCCTTAAGAAAGATTTTAGTGATCGTTGGATCTCCGGACTATTCGAAGTAGCCAAACAGGATCACACTTCCTATTATGCCACTGTAGAAGATGCCAATGAAATGCTCGTATTGAAATCGATAAACTTTAATGAATGGACTGTATATAAAAGGACCAAAAAGATGTAGGCCGAATCGTAAAAGCAGGTTTAGTTGAAAGAAAAAGAAGTGCCGTCGTATGACGGGATTTCTTTTTACTTTTGCAAGCTGTAATATTTTACTATGAACAAAGGTCCCATTTCGAAATTTATACAACATCATTATCGCCATTTCAACGCGGCAGCGTTGGTAGATGCAGCAAAGGGATACGAGACCCATCTGCTTGAAAATGGGAAAATGATGGTTACCCTGGCAGGCGCCATGAGCACGGCCGAACTGGGCGTTTCTTTGGCAGAGATGATCCGGCAGGATAAGGTTCATATCATTTCCTGTACTGGTGCGAACCTGGAAGAAGACATCATGAACCTTGTTGCCCATTCGCACTACAAAAGAGTTCCGCACTACCGCGACCTCACACCACAACAGGAATGGGAATTGCTCGAACAGGGTTTAAATCGGGTAACGGATACCTGCATACCTGAAGAAGAAGCTTTTCGTAAAATCCAGCATAACATCGTCAGGTTGTGGAAAGATGCGGATGTGGCGGGCGAACGGTATTTCCCGCACGAATTTATGTACAAGCTACTCCTGAGCAAGGTCATGGAAAAGGATTATGAAATTGATACCAGGGACAGTTGGATGATTGCAGCCGCGGAAAAGAACCTGCCCATTGTCGTTGGAGGCTGGGAAGACAGTACCATGGGAAATATATTTGCTTCCTACATTGTGAAAGGGGAAATGAAAGCGACGACCATGAAAAGTGGCATCGAGTATATGGTGTGGCTGAGTGGTTGGTATCGTGAAAATTCCGGAGGTAAGGGTGTCGGGTTCTTCCAGATTGGCGGTGGCATTGCCGGTGATTTCCCGATTTGCGTGGTCCCAATGATGTATCAGGATCTTGAATGGCATGATGTGCCTTTCTGGAGTTATTTTTGTCAGATATCCGATTCGACTACATCTTATGGTTCTTATTCCGGCGCCATCCCCAACGAAAAAATTACATGGGGCAAGCTCAGCATCGAAACCCCAAAATACATTGTTGAAAGCGACGCCACCATTGTCGCTCCCTTGATTTTCGCCTGGATATTGGGCTGGTAAAAAACAAGAAATATGAATACGAATACTGAAGAACTATACCTGGAGGCCGAAGCCGACATCAAGAACAATCATTACGCGGAAGCATTTAAGAAATATGACAGTATTTTGTACGATGAGCCCGCAAGTGCTCCTGCGCACAATTCACTGGGATGGCTGTATAAAACCCAGTTCGATGATTACGGCAAAGCGGAGAACCATTTCCTGACCGCCATGAAATCGGACCCGCTCTATCCCCATCCTTATTTTCACCTGGCTGCCCTGCTCATGGATATGGAAAGGTTTGATGAACTGGGTCAACATCTGGAACGTTGCCTGAAAGTCCGCACCATTGAAAAATCGTGGGTATATGGCCGTTATGCGTTGATCGAGGAGCAGAACATGAATTTTGAAAAGGCGATTATTTTTTTCGAAAAGGCTATACTTAGCAGCCAGAATGATGAAAAGATCAAGGACTACAAACAGGATATCGAGCGATGTGAGATGAAAATGGGTATTCGAGCGAAGCATGCCAGGGTAAGTTGATAGGTTGACAAGTTGATAAGTTGAATGGTTGATAGGTTTTTTAAGAACATCGTTCAACCAATCAACTTATCAACTCCCACCAGGCACACTTAATATTTCATGTTTCCTATCAGCTCCAGTCTTCCTTATCCCTTTCATCCATTTGCTTCATGACCCTGACCGAAATCCGGATACTGATTTCATATAGCGCGATAAGGGGCAGCGCAACAATGGTTTGGCTCATCCAGTCGGGCGATGGCGTAATGACAGCCGCAACGAACAGGATTGCCACGTAAGCATATTTGCGATAGGTGCGGAGAAAGTTCGGCGTTACGAGACCGATCCGGGTCAGGACATAGCTCACCAGGGGCAATTGGAAGGCCAGCCCAGCGCCGACAAGGATATCTATCAGGTTGTCCAGATAATCGTCCAGGGTAGGCCTGGTTTCGAGGATACCGATAACACCCAATTTATAATTTGCCAGGAAACTAAAAGTAAAGGGGGCGAGAAGGAAATAGCCAAAAGAGATGCCTAACAGGAAAAAGAACGAAACCCAGAAAATCGACCCACGGGTGCTTTTTAGTTCTTTGGGAGACAGCGCGGGTTTCAGGAAACGCCAGAATTCCCAGAATATATACGGAAAGGCCACAATGAAGCCTCCGATGGCTGCAATGGTGATGCTGTTGATAAACTGTGAGCTGAAAGTAGTGACCTGCATCTTAATGTTGATGGGGGGCATGCAAAAGACGTCACCCAAATGCAGTTTGCGGCCCAGATTGCAAAGTCCTGTATAGCTGATAAAGTCGGGTCTCAGCGGTCCCATGATGATCTTATCAAACACCCAGTTCATGTTGATAAAGAGGACGATGGCCACGACCAGGATAGCGATTACAGATCTCACAATATGCCAGCGAAGGGCCTCCAGGTGATCCACGAACGACATTTCTGCCTGTTCGGGATTTCGATTGAAAAATTTAAAAGCCATAAGATTATTTGCTCACAGTTAAAAGCGGGGCAAAGTTAATTTAAAACGACTAATGAGCTGCAGAATCGGAGTTTTTGTTTGGGAAATCAGACATTGGGGGATATAAAAAAACAAGCACTTCCGGGGAAGTGCATTGTTTACTCCTAACTGACCTATGAAAAAAATTACTCCTAGTGAGGAATCGAATTAATTGCGGTAGTAGATCGTAAATTGTCTTCAGCGAATTTCATGACGGGGAAGTGGAGAAAAAAATTTTAGGGCACTGTTAACGGGGGATTAACAAGCCACTAGGTGCAGGGAATTGAGCGGCGACTTCATTTCAGGACTTTAATCCTCACCATCTCTATCCTCGTGTCGCTGACGCCCAGGATTTCAAATTCGTAGTCGTCGATAATGATGCGCTCCTTGAGGCGGGGAATGGTTTCGTGACGGTTGATGATGAATCCGGAAAGGGTTTCCGATTCATTCTCAGGGAATTCAAATCCATATTTTTCATTCAGGTAGTCTAGTTCCAGCCGGCCGGAAAATATGAACTCGTCATTGGATAACTTTTTCTCCTCAAATTCTTCCGTATCATACTCATCCTTGATCTCGCCGAATATTTCTTCGAGCAAATCTTCCATCGTGACAATACCGGCCGTACCGCCAAATTCGTCCACTACCCAGGCAATGCTTTTTCTTTCTTTGGTGAATTTGCTGATCAGGTCTGTCGCGCTCATGCTTTCCGGAACCGCTGGAATGGGCAGCAGAATGGATTTTATGGATGAAGGGTGCCTGAACAGGTCAAGCTGGTGCAGGTATCCCATTACATGATCGATATTGCCTTCGTAGACAACCAGTTTACTGAGTTTCGATTCGGCAAATTTTTTCCTGGCATCTTCGATGCTGAGGCTAAGGTCAATGCCTTCAATCTCTTTGCGGGGTACAAGGCACTCCCTGATCTTCACTTTTGGCAAAGAAAGCGCCGCTTCAAATAATTCGGTGTTTAATTCTTTGTTGCTCTCATCCTGTTCGCCGTTTTCCTGGAAAACATGCTCGAGATCGGCCCTTGAAAACAGGTCTTTTCGTTCGTCGATGCGAACATTGAAAACATATTTCAGTATCCACTCTGCAATGGCGGTAAAAAAAGAAATGATCGGAAAGAATATGGTATAAAAAAAACTGGCGACACCTGAAAAAAAAGTGAGAAGGCTGTCGCTTCTTGCACGAAACAACGCTTTGGGAAGAAGTTCCCCAAAAAACAGGATAAAGGCCGTTGAGACAAATGTTTCAAACAAGAGCCGGAATACATCCACCCAGGCCTGGGGAATAGCCGTTTTCCTGATGAAGAATTCCCATAATGGCGACAAGGTTTCGCCCACCAGCAATCCGAACACAACCAGGAAAATATTAAAGCCAATGAGGACGGCTCCGATAAACCTCGAGGGCGTTTCCAGGAAACGGGAAAGTATGATGCCGCTGCTGATGCCCTGCTTTTTTTTCAGCTCAATGGTCAGCCTGTTGGCGCTCACAAAGGCGATCTCAATGCCTTCAAAAAATATGATCATCAACCACGCGATGATGATCCAGATGAGTGTATTGGTATTGATCATGCAACTGCGAATATACCCTGAAAATCTGGAAAAAGAGAGGGGAAAACCCTTCCCCGACGGGGTTAAAAACCCGTGGGGATAGACGTAATTATTTCGAAGAAAGAAATTCTCTGATCATCTGTTCGGCCTGCAGTCTCGCCCTATCCAAATCGTCATTTACAATAACCCGGTCAAACTGGTCCCTGAACGACAGCTCAAAGCTCGCCTTGTTCAGCCGGGCCTGCAGGGTCTCGGGCGTTTCTGTGCCCCTGGATTCCAGTCTTCGCCGAAGTTCGGTGATGGATGGTGGTTCCACGAATATAGACAGGGAACGTCTGGGGAGACGTTGTTGTACATGAATGGCGCCCTGTACGTCGATGTCCAGTACAGGCGTTTTGTTATTTTGCCAGATCCTCTCCAATTCACTTTTAAGGGTCCCGTAATATTTACCCTCGTACACCATTTCCCATTCAACGAATTCATGGTTTTGAATTTTTTCTTTGAAGGATTCAATGCTGAGAAAGTAATAATCTTTCCGCTCCGTTTCATAACTTCTTCGTGCACGGGTGGTGGCGGAAACGGAAAAATCGAGCTCGGGCATTCTGTCGAGCAGATAATGGGTAATGGAAGTCTTGCCGGCACCTGAAGGAGCAGTAATGATGATAACCTTGCCGGAGCCGGTTTCTATGGGATTCATGATAAATCAGGATAACTTATTAACAACCTCACATTCGCCTCACACTCTCTTGATTTGTGCGCCGAGATGATTCAACCGTTTGTCTATGTATTGATAACCACGGTCGATCTGGTCAATGTTTTGTATGATGCTTTTGCCATCTGCGCTCAAGGCAGCAATGAGCAAAGCCACTCCAGCCCGGATATCCGGACTGCTCATGGTGATGCCGCGTAATTTTTGCTCCCTCGCCATTCCAATAACAGCAGCCCGGTGAGGATCGCATAAAATGATCTGCGCTCCCATATCGATCAGCTTATCGACGAAGAACAAGCGGCTCTCGAACATTTTCTGATGGATCAATACGCTGCCCCTGGCCTGCGTGGCGACAACCAATAAAATACTCAGCAGGTCGGGCGTAAGGCCTGGCCAGGGATGATCATAGATGGTCAGTACCGAGCCATCCAAAAAAGTTTGTATCTCGTAGAGGTCCTGGGCAGGAATATGAATATCGTCGCCGATAAATTCCATGGCTATGCCCAACTGTTTAAATTTTCCGGGAATGAGGCCCAGGTTTGCCAGGCTCACATTTTTGATGGTGATATCACTCTGGGTCATGGCAGCAAGGCCGATAAAAGAACCTATTTCTATCATATCGGGCAACATGCGGTGTTCGGTGCCGCCCAGGTAACTGACCCCTTCAATGGTCAGGAGATTGCTCCCGATACCCGATATTTTTGCTCCCATCCTGTTCAGCATCTTGCATAGTTGCTGGATATAGGGTTCGCAGGCCGCGTTATAAATCGTAGTAATACCTGTTGCCATAGCGGCCGCCATGATAATATTGGCCGTTCCGGTGACCGATGGTTCGTCCATCAGTAAATAAGTACCATGCAATTTCGGCGCACGCAGGTGAAAAAAACTGTCCTCTGTATCATATTCAAATTCAACGCCCAGCTTTTCGAAGCCGATGATGTGGGTATCCAGTCTTCGTCGACCAATTTTATCGCCACCTGGCTTGGGGATAAATGCTTTCTTGAACCTGGCCAGCATTGGCCCGGCAACCATGACCGAGCCCCGCAACCGGCCACTTTTTTTTCG
>DATHGW010000516.1:0-13671 GCA_035317445.1 Puia sp. | reverse complement strand
AAATAATCTGGCCGGATCTGCCGCTACACCTGCTGCAGGCGCCACGACCATGACAGATTTTACGCCACCGACGGCTCCCGCTAATTTGAGAGTAGGACTCATTTCACCGTCTTCTATACAATTGTTTTGGGATTCCGCTGTCGATGATGCAGGCGTGACCAACTATGATATATATGTTAATGGCCAAAAGTCATACACCATCGGAAATCAAAGCAGTTTTGTAGTGTATAGTCTTACGGATCGCAAATCATACAGTTTTGCAATAAAAGCCCGGGATTTTTCCGGCAACCAGTCACCATTCAGTAATCAGGTGGTAGCCATCGCGGCCTTCAACGGGCTTAATTATTCCTACTATGAAGGCACATACAACACTCTTCCTGATTTCAATTCATTGATACCTTTGTCGACGGGAGTTATCAGTAATGTTTCATTAACTCCACGTCAGTCGGAAACAAATTTTGCATTCAAATGGGAGGGATATATCAACATTCCTGTAGCGGGCAATTACACTTTTCAAACCGCTTCAGATGATGGCAGTAAATTGTATATAGATACTGTCTACAGCTCAACAGCTGGCGCAACCGTTAACAACGATGGCCTCCATGGAACTGTTACGAAAACAAGCCAGGTTTTAGCCCTAAGTGCAGGCCCTCATCGCTTTACCGCTACATTCATGCAACAGGGAGGCGGTTATGCCATGACGGTTAAATGGAAAACTCCTAAAACGGGTACTTCATTTATAACGATACCAGACAGCGCCTTTGTTGAAAAAGTAACCAGTCCGGGAACGGCGCCGAAAGCACCTTCTGCTCTGGTAGCAAACGCCCTTTCTTATAAGCGTGTTGCGCTGAATTGGACAAGCAACAGCAGCGATGAAATTGCTTTTGAAATATATCGCTCGACCAGTTCAACTGGGCCTTTTGTAACTATTGGCAGAACGCTTGCCCACGTAACCAGCTTTGCAGATTCCGTGGTTCAGGCATCCACCACCTATTATTACAAGGTCAAAGCAATTAACGTATTTGGATCTTCGCTGTTCAACGGTGAAGACAGCAGCGGTTTGAAATATAAATATTACGAAACGGGTTCGCTCAGTGCATTACCAAACTTTTCAACCCTGACGCCAACGTCAACAGGAACTACTGCTGTATTTGACCTGAACATTCCCAACCGTGGAGCTAATTTCGCGGTTAGTTATGATGGCTTTATCACCATACCCACTACCGGCAATTATACATTCTATACTTCCAGTGATGACGGCAGCAAGTTATATCTGAATGGTACCGCTGAAGCCAATCGCATTGTGAACAACGATGGATTGCACGGTACTCAACAGGTTTCTGGGGTTGTTAATAACCTCAGCGCAGGAGCGCATATTATCAGGGGTACTTACTTCCAGCAGGGCGGGGGACAGGCATTTAGCGTAAGCATTTCGGGACCAGGGCTGGCCAAACAGACGATTCCGGCCAGTATGCTCGGTAAACCCGTTGCAAGTGCAACCACCCTTGCTGCACCTGGGACTCCAGGAATACCAGTGAATTTCACCGTGCAAGCTCAAAGTCCATCGAAAATCAAGGTAAGCTGGGCGGATGCTGGTTCGAGCGCTACGTCATTTGAATTGTACCGTTCAAGCAATACCAACACGAGCTACGCATTGCTTAAGACTATTCCTGCATCTGGCGGCACTATAAATTATGTCGACAGTAGCCTTTTCTCTAATGCGCTATATTTCTATAAAGTAAGGGCATTGAATCAAGGTGGTAATTCAGGATTTACAGCTGAAGCTTCTGCAACTACTTTGGATAATATTCCGGTCGCTACCCCAATCTCAAATAAGAATGTAAGGTATACCACGCAGCTACAGGTAAGCTTTGTTGCGACAGATGCAGACAATGAGCAATTGACCACAGTAGTCAGCAATCTTCCTTCTTTCGGTAGTTTCCTGTCTACGGGCAACGGAACGGCTACCATAACATTCAGCCCCGCAGTGGCAGATGCCGGTGTCTACAACAACATTACCGTAACAGCGACCGACCAGCACGGAGGTGTGGCATCGTCAAGCTTTAACCTGACTGTAAACGACAATTACAATCCCGAGATTACCGGCACTTCTACAACGGTAAGCGTAAATGAGGGCTCAAATACTTCGCTGGTGCTGAACGCAAATGATCAAAATGCATCAGATAATATTGCGTGGGTCTTTTCCGGATTGCCTTCCTTTATAACACCAACGATCACCGGCACGGGGTCGACCAGTTCAGTGACGTTTGCGATCCATCCGGGCTATGCCGATAATGGAATATACAATTTCACTGCAAGTACCTCTGATGGAAGAGGAGGTTCCGACGATAAGGCAATTACGGTAACCGTTAGTGATGTTAATCCAAGCAGTAAGGTCTATCTAAACTTTAAGGATGCGACTGGCGTAAACGCTGCCGGTGTTTGGAATAATTTAAATGCTACTCCTGCCATCAATAATGTACTGGGCTCTTTCACAGACGACTCTGGTGCTCCTTCAACTGTTGGTCTGAAAATACTCACCAACTGGCAGAATGTGCCCACGCCTACGGGAAATACGGGTGTAAATACAGGAAACAATAGCGGAGTATATCCTGATGCAGTAATAAGTACCTACTGGTGGTCAAATACCAAACAAACTTTCAAGATAACGGGCTTGGATACCTCTTCTTTAGTGAGGTATAGACTGACCTTCTTCGGAAGCAGTGGTAAAATTTCTGACACCCGGACTTCGCAGTACACGGTTAATGGCAATGTCGTAACGTTGGTTGCTACCAATAATTCAACCAATACCGTCAATATAACCGGATTGGTACCGGCTTCGGACAGCTCTCTATCTGTTGATATGGCCCCCATCGTTGGTACTGGCTACAGTTATCTCAACGCGTTGGTCATCGAGAGAATATATGATGATCACACGATTCCCGCTACTCCGCGAAACCTCGCTGCGAGTTTAACAACGAACCTTTTTGCAGGTTTAACGTGGACCGCCACTGCCTATAATGACAATGGCTACCAGGTCTATCGGTCGACTTCGGTGGATTCAAGCAATTACATCTTAATAGCCACGACAGCACCGAAGGCTAATAGCTACGTAGACAGCCTGGTATCTGGCAGCTCGTCATATAATTACAAGGTTAGGGCTATCAACGCCTATGGGAATTCAGAATTCTCCGGCGTTGCACAACTCGCCGTACCAAACAGGCCTCCTCTGCTGGCGGCGATAAGTAACCAGACTTTGAAAGGCGATGCATCTGTTTCGCTTCCACTCTCTGTATCGTTTGATGCCGGAAATACTGTGGTTTTGTTACCTACCTCACTACCGACATTCGTGACCTTAACAGATAACGGTAATGGAACTGGAACGCTTTTGATCGCACCAACCAATTCTCAGTTGGGAACTTTCCCAGCCACCATTACAGCCAGGGACAATCACAATTTGACGAGCGTTCAAAACTTTACCATCACAGTAAGCGATAAGAATATCACATCAGTTTTTGTAAACTTTAATCAGCTTGACCCGGTAGGATTGCCTTGGAATAGTTTCAATAGCCTTCCGAACGCTAATGCCGCCCTCAACGGCCTCAAAGATGAATCTGGCGCAACGACGAGTGTTAACATAACCTTGCTCGACAAATGGACCGGAGCAAACGAGGTAGGCGCGGTTACAGGTAACAATAGCGGAGTATATCCTGACAACGTGATGATGACTGCATTTTATGAACAAACGACTGATGTAAAACGAATCAAGTTGAGCGGTTTGTCTTCTTCGTTACAATATAATCTTGTGTTCTTTGGTAGCCGTATTGCGACCGATACCAGGATTACGAGATATACTGCTGGCGGCCAGACTGTTCAGTTAAATGCAGCCAACAATACCAGTACGACGGTACAAATAAATGCGCTGTCGCCCGATGTAAACGGTGAAATTCTAATCACGGTGGCAAAAGATGCAGCAGCGCCTTATGCATATATTAATGCCTTGGTAATCCAGTCGTTTACCCCCTCGGGCACACCGCTGTCACCAGCGAACTTAACCGCAGCTGGATTGTCAAAAAATCAGATCCAGTTAACGTGGAGTGATCGTTCTGCCAATGAAACCGGTTTCGAAATCTGGAGAGCCCCGGTTGTTCCAGGTTCTACCGCCTTATCTGGCCCGATGGCCTTGATTACCACAGTTCCGGCGAACACGACCACCTATATGAATAGTGGCCTTCCGTCTTCCGCCAACTATGTGTATAAGGTTAGAGCAATCGCTGGTGCCGCAACCTCCGATTATAGTAATCCAGCTTATGCGGCAACTTCAGTTTTCCTGGTGTATGTCAATTTCAACAGAGACAATCCTGCTGTAGCGCCCTGGAATAATACTAATGGAGTACCTAACCAGGATGCAGTGTATCCGAACCTCAAAGACGATCAAAACAACACGACCGGGATCAACCTGACCGTTGTCGACAATTTCAGCGGGGACAATCAGTTCGGAACCGTTACTGGTAACAATAGTGGCATATATCCTGACAATGTGATCATCGGATCATGGTGGGTTGATGCAGGAGTGACCGCCAAAATAAAAATTGACGGATTGAACCAGTCCATGATGTATAATTTCGTATTCTTTGGTAGCCGGTATGGCAGCAGCCCTACTGATGCTTCTGACAGAACAACCATTTACAGCATTGGATCCAACACGGTTTCGCTGAACGCAACAAACAATACGTCTAAAACAGTTCAGATCAACGGTATGCTGCCAGATTCCAGTGGAGCTGTATACATTACAATAACAAAGGGAGCAATTGCACCTTTTGGTTATCTTAACGCCCTGGTTATTCAGGCTGCCAATTCATTCAATGCGCCGGTGGTTATTTTAAGTAGTAGGCCCGCCACAAGCAGAATGACCGCGGAATCCGATTCATTGGATGCATTAAACAGCGTGGTTGCTTTCCCGAATCCGTTCAGTGACGATGTCAGGTTGCACTTTGGCCTTCAGGTACCGGTATCTAAGCTGAATGTTTCGGTAAGGGATCTGACAGGCAGGATCATTTTTGTAAAACAATTAAATAATTTGCCGCAAGGATCTAGTGTTCAGGAACTTGGTGTTAATGCCAATTCCATAAGATCCGGCATTTATTTGGTTGAGATTTCCGGACTGCCAGGCGGTAGAATCAAGGTTTTGAAACTTATCAAACGATAATTAGTCAAATTAGCGTTATTTTATAGAGGGAATCGGATTGCCCGATTCCCCCTTTTTTTTGAAGCCACCGCAAAAAGAACTTTATGGAATTTACTTACCTGTTTAGGGCGCTTTTTCGCCGAAAATGGATTATCATTTTATGCGTGTTTGTTGCAGTCGGCGTTGCATTTGTGTTTACGATGAAGACCAAGAGGCTCTATGAGTCAACTGCCCAGTTTTCTACGGGCTTTACGGTGAGCGAGGAAATTAAGCTCTCCAATGAGAATTTTAATCTTCCGCAAATTGACTTAAAATTCAATAATGTAATAGAAAATATTACATCTCCAAAAGTACTTACGCTGGTATCCTACCGCCTTATGGTCCATGACCTTGAATCCAAAGCCCCATTTACCAATCCCGTGAACAGGCAAAAAATTCAGTCTGCTTTACAACAGGTTAACCAACAAAGAGCTATTGAAATACTAACGGCGAAACTGGATTCTGTGGAAATACTAAATTCATCTGTTCCTGAAGAAAAAAAACTGATCAACTATATTGCATTATTCAACTATGATGTTGAATCGCTGAGCGATATGATTCATGTGACCAGGTTTCAGCGCACTGATTACGTTAACATTACCTGCGATTCCGAGAACCCATACTTGTCATCCTTTATTGTCAATGAATTGCTAGACGAATTCAAAAGGTTTTACGAGCTAGATAAACGCCTGCGCTCAAATGCACCACTTGCCGTGCTGGACTCAATCTCGAAGCAAAAAAAAATCGCTCTTGACCAGAAGTCACTTGAAAAAGCAAGATACATGTCGTCGGCAGGAGTCGTAGATGTCAATATGGAGGGTTCGAATGCGTTGAGCCAGATCAATAGTTTCGAAAATCAATTGATAGAAGAAAGATCTACTTATCAAAATGTCTCATATAGAGTAGAACAACTTGGCAACCTGATAAGAACTGCCAAAGAGAAAGGTTTGAATACGGTTGCTGCACCTGCTGCGCTCACTTCTTCCAAGGACAGGAGCGAATACACAAATCTGCGCAGACAATACAATGAATTATATTCAGATTATATCCAAAAAGGCGGAAAAGATCCCGACACGAAAAAGAAGCTGGATAATATGGTCCAAAGCATGAGTAAGCTTAACCTGGCTGATAGTATAACAACCATTCAACCCGCAGAAAATGGCGAGGTCACTTTAAGTCAGCTCATCCAAAAAAAGATTGACGCTGATGCCCAGCTACTTGCATCTTCTCAAAAAATAGGTTCTATTGAGGCCAGGCTTAAAGATTTAAACGGTGGATTGACAGGTATGGCGGCTAAGGGTGCCAGTATTCAGCAACTGGATAAGGAAATCGAATTGGCTTCTGCTGAATATAGAGACGCCAAGGAAAAACTGAATCAGGCGCTGAACATGAATGAAACCATTCCTGGCAATTTCAAACAAACCCTTTACGGACAACCTGCAATAAAACCCCAATCTTCCAAAAGAATACTCATCATCGCCTTAGCCGCGATTATAGCACTCTTTATTTCATGTTTATCGATCATACTTATTGAGTTTTTTGATCAATCCATCAAAACGCCCAGCCATTTTAGCCGGGTCACAAACTTGCCGGTGCTCGGATTGGTAAATTGGGTGCAATTTCAAAGCTCCAATATCCTTGAGCGGGTTACGGATGAAAATGAGCTGCGAACCAATATATTTAGGGAATTGCTAAGAAAGCTGAGGTATGAAATTGAGACCAGTAAAAAGAAAGTCTTTCTGTTTACAAGCACTCAGGCCAGACAAGGCAAAACTTCGCTGATACAGGCATTAGCATATAGCCTTAGCCTGGGTAAAAAGAGAGTGTTGATTATTGACACCAATTTTTGCAACAATGATCTCACAAAAAGCATCAATGCAAATCCTGTATTGGAAAAATTCAGCCTGAACGGAAAACCATTTGAATCCAAAGACATTCAGGAATATATCACTAAAACACTGGTAGAGGGAGTTGACATTATAGGCTGTGAAGGGGGTGACTATACACCAACCGAGATACTTCCCAAGAATCACCTGTTGAATTATATTGATCGTTTGAAAGATGAGTATGATTGCATTTTCATGGAAGGAGCTCCTTTGAACTCTTTTACTGACACAAAGGAATTATTGCAATATGCCGATACACTGATTGCTATTTTTGCCGCTGAAACGGTTCTTACAGCTGCCGATAAAGAATCGATTGTTTTTTTGAAAGAAAATAAAGAGAAATTCCTGGGAGCAATATTGAATAAAGTGTCGAATGCAAATTTGGAAATGTAATCTTAATATGCTTTCGTCAGCCAATTATATAGAGAAGGAAGAATACATACAAACGCTTCCCGCTGTTAAATCTTCCAGGCTTTCATGGGTGGACCACGCAAGGGGCATTGCGATCATGCTCGTCGTATACAGGCATTCCGCAGTCGGAATCAGGCGTGCCGGTATGGGCGTAAGCGATTTCATGTACAACGTGCAGGAAATATTTTACAATTTCCGAATGCCCGTCTTCTTTGTTTTATCGGGGATCTTCATAGCCAACAGCCTGAAAAAAAAATCTGCCAGGAGTGTTCTTTGGGATCGCATCGCGACAATCCTCTATCCATATTTACTTTGGGGAACAATTATGATTCTGTTGCAGATTGCGTTTACTCAATTTGCCAATTCAAAAAGGCAGTGGAGTGATTTACTCTATATAATTATCCAGCCCAGGAAAGTTGACCACCTTTGGTATTTGCTGGCATTGTTTAATACCGGGGCGCTCTATTTGGTTTTGCGAAAGTGTGTTCCCCTTACAATGATCCATGGAGTGGTTGCTTTGATTCTTCATTTTGCAAGTGTCTCTGCACTTTTCAAGGACAACAGTTTTTTAGGAGATTTGTCCTATTATTATTGCTACTTTTTTGCAGGCACTCTTGTTTCAGAGGTCGCACTTGACAAGGAAAAACGAGAAGCCTTTCTAAAGCCACAACATCTGAAATGGCTTTTGCCAGCATTTATACTTGGTCAATGGTTTTGGTTCACTCATAGGCAAGACGACAAGACCTTTTTGTTCCTTTTCCTCGTTATCAACCTTGTCGCCTGTTATTTTGTGTACGTTATATCATTCAAAATCTCACACAGTAGTCAACATGATTGGCTCGCATACCTGGGTAAGCGCTCATTGTACATTTATATTTTGCATGTCTTCATAACTTCTTCCATGCGTAATTTCGTTGTTCGGCTTGACAATTCAGTCAACACAGGCTTGCTATTAGTGATATGCTGGATTTGCGGATTGGTGATACCGCTTTTAATTTATAATTTGCTAAAAGGATTTGGATTTGACTTGCTTTTTTCACTAAAACAAAAAAAAGCATGAGCCTGTTCAAAAAATACGGCTATTGGGTGCATTCAGGAAAATACACAGCATTACAGAAATCGGCCACATTGGCGATGGGAATCCTTTCATTCATGTTATTAGCCAGAATATTAGGCCCGGCTGGTTTTGGCGTTTGGGGTCTTTTCCTGATTATTTCATCAATAACGGAGACGGCTCGTACGGCACTTATCCGAAATGCGTTTATCCGCTTTATTCACAAAAGCGATAAGAGGCAACATGCCAGCCTACAGGGAACTGCTTTTGTGCTGAGCCTGTTCATAAGTGTTGTGCTCGCTATGATATTCCTTTTATTTGCCGCCCCCGCGGCAAATTGGCTAAAAGCCCCTGCATTGGCTACTATGCTGCGTATTTATGCAATAACCATGATGGTGTGTGCATTTTTTGCCCATTGTGAAATGTTGCTAAATGCCAAAATGGACTTTCGGGGTGTATGTTGGATGTACTGCATCCGCCAGGGATTACTCGTGTTGCTGATTGCGATTTGTTATTTTCTCAATTTTCCTATCAACGAATATATTTTATCATGGTTCTATCTGCTTTCGGTTTTGGTTGGAAGCCTGGTTGGTTTGAAGATTTCGTCACCTTATCTCGAATGGGGGTTTGAAAATTATCGCGCGTGGCTGTACCAACTTTGGAATTTTGGAAAATATGTTTTCGGAACAAATTTCTTTTCGCTTCTTTTCAGAAGCACAGACAATTTTATAACTTCCAATTATTTCGGCCCTGCGGTATCCGCATACTACAATGCCAGTTTGCGTATCGGCAATCTGGTCGACATGCCTTCGCAGGTATTGGGCGACATCCTTTTTCCGAAAATTGCAAAATATGATGCCGCCGACAAAGCAGTGATTAAAAACATGTATGAAAAGACAGTGGGTGCCATTTTCATCTTCTCAATACCTGCATTACTCATCATTCTGTTGATGCCTTCTGCAATCCTCTACATCCTGGCCGGGAAAAAATTTTTAATAGCTGCTCCGATCCTTAGAATCACCGTCTTCTTCGGATTTATCCTCCCTTTTTTGAAACAATTTGGAACCATCATGGATGCCACCGGTCATCCGGCCATCAACTTTAGAGTTATGTTCTTCGCATTCATTTTCGACGTTGGAGCGAATCTGATCGGGGTGCACTTTTTTGGTGTGATCGGTGCAGCTTTAGGGACCGCAACGACATACCTTGCCGTATTCATTGTTACCCAGTCAATCCTGCATAAAATGTTTGGTATAAAATGGTTTAATGTGTTTAGGAATACATTTTCACTCTATACGGAAATATTGAATATGATCAAGAATACTATCGGGGCCAGATCTGGCAAGATCTGGCAAACCCCCATATCAAAAATAAAATGAAACAAGAAAACGAAAAGACGAATATTTCAGGCAATGGCGCTTTAGAAGCAATTGTAACTGCTTTTGTGGGCTTTGTCATGATAGCAATATGCATTAAAATTGTTTTCTTTTAAATCTTAAAAAGACAAGTTTTTAGAATGAGGACTGCGGCCCCGCTAAGAAAAGAGCAAAAAATACTCGCTAGTGTTTTATTGGCCATTGCATTGATGGCAGTGACTGCCGGCATTAGTATTCTTCTGGCTAAAACGAGCTATATCATTGGTCTTCTCATTTTGGGTGGCGCGGCTGCCATTGTCATCAGTATTTTTTGCGTTGCTTATCCCGTTTTCGGATTCTATTCAACCCTTTTTGTATCTGTTTTTTTTAGTGACCTTGCGCGTTTTTTCGATACGAGTCTGCCTCTGGGAACTGCTATAGATGTCATGGTATTACTCACCTTTTTGGGCCTGCTCTTAAAGAAACTGACAAAACGCGAAGCTTTCTGGAAACACTGCAATTCGCCCATCGTGTATGCCTTCGGGGTTTACATTTTGTATACTGCCCTTCAGATCTTCAATCCCGATGCCGCTTCCAGGGATACCAGTCTGCTAATCATCAGGCGTTTTTTCGTTTTCCAGATTTTCTTTTATTGTTCAATACAAATCTTTTCTGAACCGGCTCAGATCTTTCGATTCTTGAAAGTATGGCTGGTGCTCGGCCTGATTGTTGCGTTATATGGTTGCTATCAGGAATGGATAGGATATCCGGCATACGAGCTAGATTATATTTATTCCGATCAGCATTTGGTAGGCCTTTATGCATTGCTAAACGGAAATTTTCGGAAATTCTCATTCGTCTCCGATCCCGCAGCATTTGGGATCCTTATGGCCGCCATCGCCCTCATCTGCATGGTATTTCTGCTAAACTCGAAATTTAATGCCAAAAGAAGCATTCCTCTTGCCGCTTGCGCCATGATATGCTTATTTGCGATGAGTTACTCGGGCACCAGGACTGCTTACTTCGCATTTGTCATTGGAGTGATGCTTTATATATTGATGACAATGAATAATTTCAAGACGCTTCTTTTCGCTTGTTTTGCCATCGCAACATTTGTCGCACTCATATTCGGACCTTTTTACAGCAACCTTACACTGAACAGGATAAGATCAACTTTTAAGTTTTCAAAAGAAGCATCCCTGCAGGTAAGAGACGACAACCGCAAGCGAATTCAGCCTTATCTTCGGGCCCATCCCTTCGGCGGTGGTTTGGGAAGCACCGCTTCAGCAACGAGCAGTGGCAGAAGTAACCAGGAGCAAGTTGCCCGCCCCTCCAACCATCCACTGGCGAACTTTCCTTCAGATAGCGGCTTCCTGAGAAGCGGTCTGGAAACTGGCTGGATCGGGCTCATCCTTCAATGTATCCTATTATTTATTGTACTCCAACAAGGTATCCGCGCCTATTATCAATCAACACAACGAAAGTTTAAAATAGTCGTTCTGGCAACTGTTATCGGTTTATTCTGTTATATTGTGGCTAACTATTCACAGGTAGCCATCGGTGCATTGCCCGGAGCATTTCTCTTTTATCCATTGATTGCAATCATTATTAGTATACGACAAATTTCCGTGAATAGTTTTTTATCATCCCAAATACATCAACCATGAAAAAATTGATTTTCCTTACAATTTCATTCTTTGCCTTGACCAACATGTATAGTCAGCAACCAAGGACACTAAATGCCACAAATTTCAATCCTAATGTTGACAGCGTGGCTGAGTCGCTGGTACTATTGGCCATGAATAACCCCCAAATAAAATTTTCAGAAAAACAGGCACTGGCACAACGATATGTTTATACCCGTTCCAAAACACTTTGGCTGAATACAATTACCCTGACTGGAAACCTTAATGAATACTCTATTCAAGAGTTCAACAACAGTAATATCTACAATGGCAATACACTTTATCCGCGCTACAATTTTGGCATACAACTTCCTTTGGGAATTTTTGTGAATAACGGCAAGCAGACAAAGTCAGAACTTTACAGGTATCAGGCAGCTACCGAAGACATAGAAACCATAAAATTGAACATACGCAAAGCCGTCTTGCTGGCGTATGAGGACTATCAGACAGATAAGGAACTACTGGCCTTTCAACAACAAGTAGTTTTGGATTCAAGACTCTTTTACTCCAAAACGGAGGCCAGATATCAAAAGGGAGAAATAAACCTCGAAGACTACATTCTCGCAGGCAGAAGCAAAAATACCGAAGAAGTCAGATTACTCAATACCAGGCGCGATATCGCAAATGCCGAAACAAATATTGAAGCCCTTATCGGTATGCGATTGGACGACGCTTTACAAATGATCAATTCGAGAAAATAATAGAAAATAGAAACAAATCGATAGTGTAACCCGGTGACCATTTACACGGTAAATGGACTACAATTGTTTCTTCATCTTGAAATAAATGTTAAAAGACAGAAATATTTTGTGCATCGGCAATCCGCTGTGGGATGGAAATTACGCCAAGACGATCGTAGAGCTGATGCAGGTTTTTGCCGAAAAAAATAAAGTTTTGTATGTAAATAATCCATATTCTATCAAGGACGCAATGGAAAGATTTACAAAAAAGAAACATGTTTCACTAGCAAAGGCCCTGGGGATCACAGATAGGATTACCAAAATAAGTGTGAATGAAAAAACAAGCGTTTTTGTACTGACGCCGCCGCTGGTTTTGACCATCAATTTTTTACCAGCGGGAAAAATATATGATCTGTTGTTGAGATTCAACGGATGGCTCGTCAAAACCGCAATCCATAAGGCGCTTAAAAGACTGAATATGGAGAGCCATCTGATTCATGTGGTGGCATTTACTCCGGCGGTGGGTGTAAGTTGTGGAAGACAGTTCAATGAATCCCTGCTCATTTATCATTGTTACGATGAAATCGCCGCGGCTGGCTGGTTAAAAAAACACGGCGTCACGCTTGAACGAAAATTTATGCGCATGGCCGATGCAGTAATCGTCACGTCGCAGGGTTTGCTGGAAGCTAAGCGCCATGACAATCCTCAGTGCTTTCTTGTAAAAAATGGTGTCAATTACTCTTTGTTCAGCGAGGGCTTTACCGCCAGTCCCGATCCGAGCAAGCGGATAGTCGGCTATATCGGTAGTATTGACGACAGACTCGACTATTCGCTGCTCGAACATCTGATTCAACAATTGCCTGAAGTACAGTTTGAATTCATCGGACGCATTATTGACAAAAAGGGAGAGGCAATCTTGCGTAAATATAAGAATGTGCTTCTCAGCGGTCCAAAAAAAGTGCAGGAGTTACCGGGGATCCTGCGAGGTTTTTCAGTTGGTATTATCCCTTTTATAAAAAACCAGTTTACCTGGGGTATCTACCCATTGAAAATAAATGAATACCTGGCTTCGGGTATCCCAGTCATATCAACAGATTTCAGCTATCTTACTGATTTTGAAGGCCACATAAATATTACAGACACGAAACAGAAATTTGTCGATGCAGTTGTTTTCGAAATGGCAACCGACAATGAAAGCAAGAGACGCGGACGCCAGCAATTAGCAGCCCAGAATTCCTGGGAGGCCAGGACTGAACAGTTGTCAGAGATCATCATTCAACTGGAAAAACGCGGCGTCACGCCTTAGTTCATACGCAAATTGAACCACCTCAGAAATACTTCAATGAACTAAGTCGTCAATGTAAACAAGTTTA
>DATHGW010000515.1:0-5670 GCA_035317445.1 Puia sp. | reverse complement strand
ATGGCCGTCAGAAAAGACCCATTAAGCAATTATTTACCAAGCACCAAGGGCGTTTTGTAGTCTAAGCCAGCACATCTGCCCATTCCGGCGTCTTGTCAAACAACGATTTGGCGAAGGGACAAAGCGGGACGATCTTGATGTTGTGCGATCTTGCGTATTCAATGGCTGTCTCCACCAGTTCCTTACCAACGCCTTTTCCTGCGAGTGATTCTCCAACTTCCGTATGTTCAATGATCATCTTTCCTTCACTGCCGATATGGTATACCAGTTCCGCTTCTATGACGCCATCCTGTCCTACATAGAACATGCCTTTGTTGCCAACCTGTTTGCGCTGAATGACCATAAGCATAAAAATAATTCATTACAATTTGAAAAAGATTTTTTTCCGGTACAAAAAATAACACAAAAGCCATTCCAATGTCAGCACGCAGAGCGAGCCGATGATCTGCGATAGCATCAGTGGGGCATGAACAAAGCTTAACAAGCCACTGGATATAGTGGTGATATAATGTGTAAACCACCTGTCACCGACGATCTCAAAAAACAGGTAGAGGAATATTGAATTCATTCCTACTACTTTAAAAAAAAGAAGCCCCTTGCGATGGTTCCTGATATCGATCCACCAGTAGCAAAAGGCCAGTTCCACCAAACACCAGCCGAGCGAAGCCAGCGTAAAAGAACTGGTTGCAATGCGTTTGATGATCGGCGTTATCCCGGCCATATCCAGCACATAACCAGCGACCAGGCAAACCACAGCCCAGATCAGCATGGTTCTTATTTTATTCTTTCCGCCGAGCAGGAGTTTGCCAACCAACGCGCCGGCAATGGTGTGCACAGCTGTGGGAATGCAATTGATGGCGACCCATCCATCCTTATTGATTATATTCATCAGGAGGAGATCCACGTAGTTCCCAAAATTATGCTGGTCGGTAAAAGGTCGGTCGAATCCCGGCACATGGGTATAGCGGTAGAGCACTTCTGTCAGCAGTAACAGTCCGGCACATACGCATATCTGGGCCATGGCCGACCATCGGAAGATCAGGAACGCGACCAGGGTAGTAAAAGACAATTGGGTCAGCACGTCCCACAATTCGAAAGACAATCCATGAGGCCTGACCGCGTAATCGAGCACACCCCAGAAAAAAAGCCAAAAACAACGCCGGAGTGTGTTCGAAAAAGATTGCTTCCAGCTCATGCCCTGCTGTTGCTGCTTGTTCAATGAAAAGGCCATGGCCACGCCGGCCATGAACATGAAGGAGGGCTGGATGAGATCCCAGAACCGCAGGCCGTTCCAGGGGTGGTGAAAGAACTGCAGAAAAAAACCATGGAGCAAAGGCTGCCCGGCTGTGGCTTCAAAAAGATGTTCATACAGACCCGTACTTTCTGCTGCCAGGAGGATCATGATGCATCCGCGCATAAAATCCAATGACAGTAATCGTTGAGAAGCAGGAGCGTTGATGGCTTGGCTCATAGCAGTTATATGAACATAAAAAGTAATACTAAAATCCGGAATTCTTTCATAGCGAAGAAAATATTTGGTAAAATCGTTTTTCCACAGCATATTTGTATCACGATGAAAATTCAACTCGTCAATAACATGTGGTGGTGGCATACAAACCTGATCAGGGGCTTGTAGCTGCTATTGTTGTTTATTGAATAACATATTCAGGCCCCGATATACATCGGGGCTTTTTGTTTTGGTCATCATCAACTCAAATAATGAATGAAAAAAATACAGGTCAATACAAGTTGTAAAAAACTGCTCTCTGATGTGTTTACTCCGGTGGGTATTTACCTGCGGCTGAGGGACCGTTTCCGGGACACGGTGTTGCTCGAAAGCACGGACTATCACAACACAGAAAACAGTTATTCTTTTATTTGTATTCACGCGATTGCAGGAATAGAGATCACCAATACGAGCAATATTGAATTCAAGCTTCCGAACGAAAAGCCGGAAAAATTAGCCATCCGGGAAACCTCGGAAGTGCCCGCACTGCTATGGCAGTTTATGCAAAGGTTCGAGGTGATGCCGGTAGTCGAAAAACCGGCGCGTACCGCACAGGGCCTGTTTGGGTATACCAGTTTTGATGCCGTGCAGTTTTTTGACAGCATCAGCTTCCGCAACGATAAGGGTGCAGCGCCCATTCCGCTGATGCGATACCGGTTATATCAATACGTGATCGCCATCAATCATTTCAAGGATGAGTTATACATATGCGAAAATGAAATCGAAGGGTTGGACAGTGAACTGGCAGCCGTTGAATCGCTGATCAAAAGCAAAGACGTCCCCATCTATCCCTTCAGCAGGAAGGGTGGTGAAATGTCAAATATGGATGACGAGTCATATAGGCAAATGGTGAAAAAAGGTATCCAAAGCTGCCATCGCGGAGACGTTTTCCAGATCGTGCTAAGCAGGCGGTTCCAGCAGGAATTTTCGGGTGACGAATTCAATGTGTATCGCGCGTTGCGGAATATCAACCCTTCTCCCTATTTATTCTATTTTGATTATGGAGATTACCGGTTGATGGGCTCATCTCCTGAATCGCAGTTGCTGATTCAAAACGGTAAAGCCATCATGCATCCCATCGCCGGCACGTTCAGGCGAACGGGGGATGAGGATGTTGACCAGCAGATGGCCGAAGCCCTGCTGAAGGATCCCAAGGAAAATGCCGAGCACGTGATGCTGGTTGATCTCGCCCGGAATGACCTCAGCAGGATGTGCGAACAGGTCGCGGTGGAACATTACAGGCAGGTGCAATATTATTCGCACGTGATCCACCTCGTGAGTGAAGTGCGCGGCAAAGTGAAAACGGGGGCCAATCCATTTCAATTGCTGGCGGCGACTTTTCCTGCTGGCACTTTGAGCGGAGCTCCCAAATTCAAAGCGATGGAATTGATCGACGCGTTTGAACCCACACAAAGAAGTTATTATGGCGGATGCATCGGGTTCATGGGTTTTGACGGAACCTGCATTCACGCGATCATGATCAGGACCTTTTTGAGTAAACGCAATACCCTGGTCTACCAGGCCGGCGCGGGCATCGTGGCAGCGAGCCAACCTGAAAATGAATTGCAGGAAGTGAACAATAAATTGGGCGCGCTGAAGAAAGCCATTGAAATGGCCGAAACGCTCTGATGGAATCAATTGAATTGACTGACTTAAATACCCCGATAAAGGAAGGCGCATGAAAATACTGGTATTCGATAATTACGATTCTTTCACCTATAATCTGGTTCACCTGGTGGAGAAGATATTGCATCAAAAAGTGGAGGTGTTCCGCAACGACCAGATGCCGCTCGAGCAGGTCAAAGCGTACGATAAAATAATTCTGTCTCCCGGTCCGGGTATTCCCTCAGAAGCCGGTTTACTGTTGCCGCTCATCAGGGAATATGCTGCGACTAAATCTATTTTAGGGGTATGTCTTGGGCACCAGGCGATCGGGGAGGCATTTGGCGGAAAGCTGCTGAACCTTTCCACGGTTTATCATGGAGTGGCTACGCCGATAAATATTATCCAAAATCATGGCGATCAAAGCCCGCTCGGAAAATTGTTCGACGGACTCGGCCCCGTCATTGAAGCGGGCCGCTATCATAGTTGGATCATCAGTGGTGAAGCATTCCCCTCTACGTTGGAAGTAACGGCCAGGGATGAGAACAATTATATTATGGGATTGCAGCATAAAACATACGATGTGCAGGGAGTACAGTTCCATCCGGAAAGTGTGCTGACGCCTGAAGGGGAGGCTATTATGAGAAACTGGCTTAAGGACTAGTTGGTGAGTAATAAGAAATAAGAAATTAGAAACAAGGAATGAGAAAGTGATAAAAGTCAAAAAAGAACTGATGAAAAAAATATTGCAATATCTTTTCGAGCATAAAACCCTTTCGCGCGCAGAGGCCAGGGACGTTTTGTTGAACATCTCGAAAAATAACTACAATGAAAGCGAGATCACGGCCTTTATCACGGTATACCTCATGCGTAGCATTACCATCGAGGAATTACAGGGTTTCCGCGACGCCTTACTCGAACTTTGCATTAGGGTTGATCTCGATGGGTTCGATGTCATGGATATTGTGGGAACGGGTGGCGATGGCAAGAACACATTCAATATATCTACCCTCGCCTGTTTTATTGTAGCAGGTACCGGGCAAAAAGTGGCCAAACATGGAAATTACGGAGCCAGCTCCATCAGCGGAGCGTCTAATGTCATGGAAAAATTGGGCTATCATTTTAAGAATGACCAGGACCGGTTGAAAAAGGAAACCGAACAGGCCAATATTTGTTTTTTGCACGCGCCACTTTTTCATCCCGCATTAAAAACAGTTGGACCGATAAGAAAAAATCTGGGCGTAAGGACTTTTTTTAATATGCTGGGACCCATGGTAAACCCTGCTTTTCCAACATTTCAATTGGTTGGGGTATACAGCCTGGAGATGGCGAGGATTTATAATTATTTGTTGCAGCAGACGGCGGGCAGGTTTACCATTATCCATAGCCTGGATGGCTATGATGAAATTTCCCTGACCAATGATACAAAAGTCATCACGAATGAGGGGGAACAGGTCATGACCCCGGAACAGCTTGGAAAGCGCATGGTGGATGCGGCGGACATTTATGGCGGACAAACGGCCGATGAAGCTGCAAAGATCTTTGTGAAAATATTGAAAGGAGAAGGCAGCTGGGCGCAGAATGCCGTCGTACTAGCCAACGCGGCGATGGCCTTGCACAGGACCGGGTTGTACAAGACTTACGACGATGCCTACGGTATGGCAGTGGAGAGTCTTGAGAGCGGGAAAGCGGACCTGGCATTAAAAAAATTAATTTCATTGCAATAAATCCCGGTTCTTGCCGGAGTCAGATATGAATATTCTTGATGAGATCATCCAATACAAGCGATCGGAAGTGAAAGACCGAAAAGCGAAAAGCGATCATACCGCTTTGGAAGCGGATCCGTTTTTTGCCAGGAAGACGTTGTCACTGAAAAAATTCCTGATGGATGAACAACGGACTGGCATCATCGCCGAATTCAAACGGAAATCTCCGTCCAGAGGAATCATTCACGGAAATGCAGATATTGCATCGATTACATCGGCCTACTGCAAATATGGAGCTTCCGGATTGTCGGTATTGACGGATGAACATTTTTTTGGCGGAGCCACAGAAGACCTGGTCAACGCAAGATTCAATGAAGTACCCATCCTCCGAAAGGATTTTATCATTGACGAATACCAGGTCGTGGAAGCCAAAGCCATGGGAGCCGATGTCGTCCTCCTGATTGCAGCCTGCTTATCTGTGACGGAGGTCCGGGCCTTGGCGTCGCTGGCAAAAAGCCTGCAATTGGAAGTGCTGCTTGAAGTGCACAATGAGCAGGAGTTGCAACATCTTTGCGATGAAATTGACCTGGTTGGCGTGAATAACCGTGACTTAAAAACCTTTACGGTAAATATTGAACGATCGGTTGAGTTGAGCGAATTGATCCCCGCAGGTAAGGTCAGGATTGCAGAAAGCGGGATCAATGACGTGCAGACGATTCATCGGCTAAAAGAATATGGATTTAATGGATTTTTGATAGGAGAACATTTTATGAAGGAATCCGATCCGGCGATTGCTTTTGCCTCATTTGTTAACCAATTAAAAAAAGAATTGCATGAGGGTAAAAGTCTGCGGCA
>DATHGW010000514.1:0-3065 GCA_035317445.1 Puia sp. | reverse complement strand
AAACAGATCATTACCGGCTTCTGTGATGCCGCCAGCGAGGATGATGCATTCCGGTGACAAAATATTGGTGACAGAGGCAATGCCAATGGCCAGTTTTTTTACGGATGCCAGCCACACTTCTTTTGCGAAGTCATCACCCTTTCTGTAGGCATCAAGTAATGCATGCGTGTCTTGGAACCTGCCCTGGGATCTTTTTTGGATCGTGTAATTGCCAATGGCATCCTCAAGACTTCCCGGCATTCCCGTAATATCCGGCTCGCCGGCATGATCCAGCGTCATATGGCCGATATGACCAGCCTTCTGAAAACTACCCTGGTAGGGTTTTCCATCAATTAAAATGGCGCCACCTACACCGGTTCCCAGCGTGATCAGCACCACATTTTTCATGTCTTTTGCCGAGCCCAGTTTTGCTTCGGCCATCATGGCGCTCACCGCGTCATTCAATACCCATGTTCTGCAACCGATCAGTGAAGACCAATCCAGATTTTCGAGACCCTGCAAACGCCCGGGCATATACGCAATAGCAGAATGGCTTTTGTTGGGAAGACCGGGAGCGGAAATGCCCACTTTAAAATCATCAATGCCCAATTTGGATTTTAAATCATGAATACTGGCAATGGCCGCCTGTCTCCAGTATAGATCATCTCCGTCACGGGTCGGTCTGTACATTTGATGAAGGATATTTCCTTCTTTATCCATCGCTACGGATTTAATCCTTGTGCCGCCTAAATCAACTCCGATCAAAACATTCGACATATTGTTAGTTTAGTATTGTCCTTCGGTAACGCTCCAGCCGCCATCCACGGCAATCACCTGGCCGGTGATAAATTTAGCATAATCAGATAATAGGAAAACGGCAGCGCCATCCAGGTCTTCCGCCACGCCGATCCTACCCCCATCCAATGGTTGTTTTGTTTGAATGAATTGCATGATGTCTTCATTCTCTACAGCCCTTGTTGACATGGGCGTTTTCACCAGTCCGGGTGCGATGGTGTTTATCCTGATGTTATAGGGAGCATAGTAGGCCGCCAATGAACTCCCCAATCCGATGACTGCGGATTTACAGGCTGCATAAGCATGTGTGGTAAAATGTTTCGGAGAAGGAGAGAAGCCCAGCACAGAGCCCATGTTCAGGATCACGCCGGCCTGTTTATTTTTCATAAAATATTTCAATGCGGCCCTGTTTGAAAACATCAGGCTGCCGAGGTTCAGTTCAAAGGTCTGCTGCCAGCCGGCCACCGTCATCTCGTGTAAAGGACTGTCGCCGAATTTCCGGCCACTACCTCCGGCCACATGATACAATCCATCAAAACTGCCGAAGCGGTCTACACAGGTCTGGATGGCTTTTTCAGCAACGGATTCGTCACGGGCGTCCCCGGTCATCACAAGGCCCTTTTGACCAAACCGGTTGTTGACTGGTTCTTCCTTTGCAGGATCGCGGCCCACGGCGATGAGGTTAGCGCCTTCGTCTATACAGGCCAGCGCAGCGGACAATCCGAGTCCATCAGTACCCCCAATAATAACAAGTCTTTTGTTTGACAGCCAGTTTTTTGCCATGTGTTGGAAAAACCAAAAATAGCCTAATATTTGACTTGTTGCTAAGGTCCGACAACAATCGAGCTGGTCACACCCACGCCCAGCGTATCGACAACGCCGTTTTTCCAAAAGCAGGCATGATTTGAATTGGTATTGCCGGAACAATAGACATCAGAAGCATAGACTGCGATCCCTGTTACAGCATTTCCCTCTGGCAGCGGCATCAGTTGACCATTTTTCCAATAACAGGCCTCGTTGGGTCCTGCGGCCGTATAGCCAGCAACATACACATCGGAGCCAGAAGTTGTTATCGCATTGACCTGGGATGCGTTTCCCAGAATTTGCATCACGCCGTTTTTCCAGTAGACATCGCCATTGTGAAGTGATGTTCCGCCAACATAAACGTCCGAACCTGAAACGGCAATGCACTTCGCCATATAACCGTCAGGCAAATAATTTAACTGGCCATTTTTCCAGTATACGGCATCCAGTGTATCGTTATAACCGGTATATAAATAGCCACAGACATAAACATCATTTCCCGAAACGGCAATCCCTTTTGTGGAAGCAGCTACCACATCCGGCAGATTCTGGGTCAGATTTACCATGGAGCCATTCTTCCAATAGACAGCTGCCGCTGTGGTGCCGACACCAGCATTACTGCTGGCCAGGGAAGCGCCGATAATAAAAACGTCATTTTGAGCGACCAGAATATTGCTGCTGAAAAGAATGTCAGGAACGGTAACGTCGACCCCATTCTTCCAGTAAACCTTACCAGCCAGGGAATAGATATCGCGACCGTTAACTGAGACTGACGTGATTTCACCAGCGCCGGAAAAGTTCGTTGCACTATCTCCGACCCAAACGACTCCCTGCGTTGAAATTCCTAACACACCAGATAGTCCGCTGACATAAACAGTTGGTTTCTTGCCCGCATACGAACTTGTTTTTGAACAGGACATGGTAAAGAGGGCGAGGACGATAATGAATAAATATGGGCGTTTCATAACGACAAAATACCAATAAAATATCTCAAAAAAGAATTTGCCGGAGATCCGCCATTCGAAAAATCTAGCGAAAACCGGCAGGGTTTATATAGAATTTTCTGTATCTTCCAACTATCCTTAAAACATTGATTTATGAAAGTCTATGTAAGAATTAGCGATTTTTATGAACTACTCAGGGGATCTGATGATCCCGTCTATCTGAGGGCAAAAGACATTGATATAGACCAAAAAGAAATCATCCTGGAAATGAGTTATGCCCAGTACAAGGAACTGTTATGCAATGAATCCCCGGGATGCTTTCAGGTGGATTGCAATGAAAATGAAGGCAAATATATTGTAAACTTTGTTAATCGTGTTTGGGAAGAGGCGAAGTCTTAATGCTCAACAGGGGAATGCCTTTCCGCACGGCTATTACGGCTCGTCCTAATGCCTCCACTACTTTGTCAGGCTGATACAGGTGGATCTCGTGCCCGCTCCCCTCCGCAGTAATATGTATCGTATTTGAACTGAGATAGTCAAGAC
>DATHGW010000513.1:0-3742 GCA_035317445.1 Puia sp. | reverse complement strand
AACCATTCCTGTAGCGCTCCCATAATTTGTCGTTGTGTGCCAGGTAATTTTTGTGGAAGAGATCAAAATCGTCCACACCCTTTGTCTTCAGTTCCAATATATCGTATATTTCGGCGAGTGTCTGGCGGCTGTTGGCTTCGAAATCCCACAGCGTGTGGTCCAGGTCGAAAAAAAGGTGCTGGTATTTGCGGGGCTTGCCCTTAGGAAGAATGATTTCCTGGTTCATAGTTATGTTTGCAAATTACACAACAAATCATTGAAATATGAATGTGATCATTACCGGGGCTTCCCGGGGCCTGGGAAGATCTATGGCAGAGAAATTTGCTGCAAATGGATATGATCTGTATCTCTGCTCCAGGAGTGAGCCCGGCCTGTATAAGGCCATGGAAGAACTGTTGACAAAATATCCTGATGTTGTTATCAAAGCGAAGCCATTTGATCTTTCCGATAAAAACCAGGCAATCGCATTGGGGCATTGGGTCCTGGAAGAAACCGCTAAAAATCCCTCCGGACATAAAATTGACGTATTAATTAACAATGCCGGCCGGTTTTTACCCGGCAGTGTTCACGATGAAGAAGATCGGGTACTGGAAAAAATGATCGAAGTAAACCTGTACAGCGCCTATCACCTGACGCGGGTGCTGTTGCCGGCCATGATAAAACAAAAAAGCGGACATATTTTCAACATGTGCTCTATTGCGTCACTGCAGGCCTACCCTAACGGTGGATCTTATAGCATCAGCAAATATGCCCTGGCGGGTTTTTCAAAGAACCTGAGGGAAGAGATGAAGCCTCATGGAATCAAGGTTACCGCTATATATCCCGGTGCTGCCTACACGGATTCATGGGCGGCAACCGGTGTCGATTC
This sequence comes from Puia sp., assembly GCA_035317445.1. Classification (GTDB taxonomy): domain Bacteria; phylum Bacteroidota; class Bacteroidia; order Chitinophagales; family Chitinophagaceae; genus Puia. The sequence goes on along the minus strand of DATHGW010000513.1, from coordinate 2,874 downwards.
CAACCGGTTGATGGACGCCGATGATATCGCCAGCCTGGTGTATGCATCCGCTCAATTGTCGCTACGTGCCTGCGTAGAGGACATTATACTGAGGCCCCAGATGGGGGATTTATGAGCGCAGCCGAATGCCTTTTTAACTGACTTTTAACCCCCTTCGGGGGATAAACAGCAATGATCAACATTTAAATTTGTATTCTTGTATTTGTGGTAGAAATGGATGTGGTGAAACCTATAAAATAGATGAATATCGTTTCAATTTTACGCTGCCGATTTATTCCCCTACTCATTTTGCTCACGGCCTTTTCGCAGGCCATGGGCCAGGTGAAGTTTACGACCATTGCGAGCAGCAAGGAAATTGGCAAAGCCGACTACGTGGAGATTGAATTTGTGGTCGAAAATGCCCAGCAGATAGATCAGATCGCTCAACCCGTTTTTACCAATTTTCTTATTGTCAGGGGGCCGAACCAGTCGAGTGGAATGACCATCAGTAATGGGACTATGTCGCAGTACACATCTCTTTCCTACGTACTACAACCCACTAGAACAGGAATCTTTACTTTGCCGGGCGCAACGGCATCGATCAATGGTAAAACGATGCGTTCGAACCCAGTGACGATCCGGGTCCGTGCAGAATCCGTAAGTCATTACCAGCCACTGCCTCAGCCTGGTTGGCCCGAAGAATCACCGGATACCAGGAAGGAATACAGGCTGAGAAAAGGTGAAGACATCAATGACAAGATCCGGAAAAATTTATTTGTCAAGGTCCAGGTCAGCAAGACCAGTTGTTACGTGGGAGAGCCCATTGTTGCGACATATAAATTATATTCCAGACTTCAGTCAGAGTCCAGGGTAAGCAAGCATCCTTCGCTGAATGGTTTCAGCGTCTATGACATGATCGATCCATCCCGGGATGCTTCTTCTGTTGAGACCATTAACGGGAAACCTTTCACGGTCCACATTATACGAAAGGCACAATTGATTCCCCTGCAGGCAGGAAAGGTGAACCTTGACCCGGTGGAAGTAGAAAACACGGTTCATTTTATCAGGGGGAATGGCCCTGAACACCGGAGGAGCAGCAACCCTTTCCAGGAATTGTTTGACAGGTTTTCAAATGACGAGGAAGAATCGGGCCGGATAGACCAACAGGTAACCTTAACAAGCAAGCCGCTTGAGATTTCGATCAGGGCTCTCCCCATGGAGAACAGACCCGAAAATTTTAATGGCGCTGTGGGTCATTTTACTTTGGAGGCGCAGATCGATTCCGGAGATGTTGTGGCCAATGATGGAGCCGTACTGAAACTCACGGTAAAGGGTAGTGGTAATTTGCCTGTCGTTAATGCGCCAGCTGTTCAATGGCCTTCCGGTATCGAGTCTTACGCCGCAAGTGCAAAAGAAGAAATGGATAAAACCGTTGCTCCATTAAGCGGATCAAAAACCTTCGAATATAAATTCATCGCGGATCATTCGGGCAATTACACCATTCCTTCGGTGGCCTTTTCTTATTTTGATCCTTCCAGGGCAGTTTACAAGACGCTGGAGACGCGGTCCCTGAACTTGCCCGTGGCAGCTGCCAAAGCGCATGCCGTTTTGGCCAGGGATCCTGATCAGGGCGCCCCGGAAGCACGTGATATGGCAGGAGCATTCAAAATTTTTTTTCAACAATACCTGGAATGGTTCTTTGCCATAGTCATTCTTTCAGCCCTGGCCCTTTACCTGATGGTTCAAAACCGCCTCCACAAAAAAGCAAACCGGCAGGCAAGACTGATGGAAGAACAGGCTGCCGCTGCAGCTGTTACAACTCCGGTTCCCGAGGATCGATTCCTGCTTTCCAGGCAATTGTTTGAGGCCGGCAACTACAGGGCGTTTTATTCGGAGTTGAACCGCGCCATCTGGAAGGCCATTGCCGGCAAGTTGCCCTTGCATGCCAGCGAATTGAATAAACACAATATTGTTTTTGAACTAAGATCCAGGGGCTGGGATGATTCCAGTATCGGTTTGCTGGAAGATATCCTGAACGAATGTGAAGTGAAATTGTATACCCCCGGCTACAGCGAAACGGACCTGCTGCGCATCCTCAACAATGCCGAGCAGATCGTCAAGAAACTCGAAATCTAAAATATTAAATGTAAAAGTGAAATCAACTGGTCTCACTTTTACATTTAATATTTACTCCGTGTACTTATACCCTACTCCTCTTACAGAATGAAAGTATTTCGGATTTCTGCTGTCTTCCTCAAAATATTTTCTGAAACTAAGAATGAAATTATCAATGGTACGCGTGGTAGGATAGACATTGTATCCCCAAACCGTTTGCAATATTTTCTCCCGGGTGACGACTTCATTTTTATTTTCAATAAGTAGTTTCAGAAGCATAGCCTCCTTTTTGCTCAACTGAATTTTTTCATTGTTTTTTGTGACTGCTTCCTGAGCCTTAAAGTCAATCCTGTTTTTTCCGAAAGAATAGGTGTCGCTGATTGAATCCCGGTCCTGGAGCTTCATATTTTTTTCAATCAATTTTTGAACCCTCAGCAGCAATTCTTCGAGATTAAAAGGCTTGGTCAGGTAGTCGTCTGCGCCCTTCTTCAGTCCTAATACGCGGTCTGCACTGGTATTTTTTGCACTCAGCATGAGGATCGGGACATGGTTATTTTGCACGCGGATGGTTTCGGCAACGTTAATGCCGTCGATCCCCGGTAACATCACATCCAGGATGATGAGGTCAAAGTATTCCTGTTGGATGGCTTTGAGTGCCTGCGTTCCGTCGAAGGCCGAAGTCACCTCGTAGTTATCCAGTTCGAGGTTCAGTTTGAGCGCTTCGTGCAGGTTCTCTTCGTCTTCAACCAGCAGGATGGATTTTTTGGGGCCTGGGTTCAT
>DATHGW010000512.1:0-7372 GCA_035317445.1 Puia sp. | reverse complement strand
CATTTATGGCCAGCGTGCATTGCGCCGCAGCAACACAAAACTTTCTTGCGCTCGAACATCATTCGCTCGACAATGAGTGGTGGGATGGCCTGGTGAAAACGACCGATGGCCGCAAATTATTTGAAAAAGGTTTCGCGAATGTTCCCTTAACGGCGCCGGGATTGGGAATTGAATTGGTGGATGAAGAAATTAAAAAGCACCTGATCCCCACGGACAAATCTTATTTTGCCCCAACGCCCGAGTGGAATGACAAACGTTCGCATGACAGGTTGTGGAGTTGAGCTTTTGACCTCATCTATCGTTACCAAACCTGGAATATCTCACGGGAACCCGTAAGGTACATATCCTGGTAACCGGCCATGATTTCCATTTTCTTCATGGCTTCCGTGTCATGTTTATATTTCTCCCAGCTCTGCTCGTATGCGGTAAGGGTTTCATACTTGCTTACCATCACGACCCGGTTGTACTGACCGGTCATATCGGTCATGATGTTCATAAGCTCAGTGTTGCCAGCCATCGCTTCTTTGAACAGTTTTGCGAGTTTTGAAGCATTACCAGGTTTACAGACAAAAATATCGTGAACAATAATCATAGCGGTCTTTTTTATGAATGAACGAATTGTTTCTTATAATATAAATATAAGTAATTCGTACTACACGCTTTTTATTATCCTCGCTGCGCCCACATAAGGTGCAGGCTGAATAGAGCCGTCGGCCGCAGGCAGTCCATATTGAATGCCCGCACCGAAGACCAGGATCATATCAGGGCCTGGTGAAAAAGGAAAAGCCGGACCAATCAGGTAATCCGCTGAGGGCTGAGGCAGATTGCTGTGCGCCCAGGGCGTATAGACAGGTTTGTATTGCGGCATCAGGTCGTTCAGGGTAATATAATTGCGGGTCGCCTCATTCCAGACAACATTGCTGACATGTGTGGCAGCCAGCACAAACCGGTAATGGTCATACCGTGGGTGTGAAAAAAAATTAACCTGCTGTTGTAATGCGGGGATCCTGAGCTCAGCCAGGCCGGCCGTTTTGTCTATGTCAATCGTAAGCGGCTGGCGGATTACGGTGTCAAAAAGGGTCTGCCGGTTATAACTAAAGCTGCCGATAAAATCAGGCTGAAGGGAAAATAAGATGGAGCGTTTCCCTTTTGGATTAATCGTATCGAGGCTCTGAATTTTTTTCACCAGTGCATTCAACGGGCCGGATATATTATAATCCGCCAATGGCTTCAATCCGTACAACCCGTTTCGGATTTTCTGCGCGGCCGTAGTAACGCCCTTCCATTCATTGTTTAAGTTTCGGGTGTCTCTGAACGATGGGGCGGTTTGAATTTGCTCCCTGGATGCTCCACCCTTGGAGCGAATGATAACTTTGTCGTGCCCGCGCATAGTGTAAGCTGAGAAATTGCTCACACTGCCGGTAAAAGTAAGATTTGGTAATAGTTTTCCCATATGTATCGGATTTGAGTACATTTCAAATTAAGAATAATATAGAAAATAGCCAAAAAAAATCCACTGATAAGCCAGTGTTTTTAAAGTCAGACTTATCTGTGGGTCAACAGTGGCTTATCTGTTGGTCAACAGTGGCTTATCCTGTTTTGAACACTGTACGGATTTTCAACAGAAAAAGAACTTTAGTTTTGGTTTTGCGCTGAAAATCAATGCCCGACAAAAACAGACAATCTACACCTTACAAACAAAATTATTGGATAACCGTGCTGGACAAATAAGAGTTTTCCATTATTTTCGATAAAATCATGTCATGGGAAAAAATAAAACAGTCGAAACCAATTATAGCGTTGCCGGTTATTTAAAAACCATAAAAGATGAAAAAAGGCGCAAGGACTTTTGGGCAATCATTGACTTAATCAGCGCAGACACAGAACTTGAACCAAAAATGTGGGGGACAAGTATTGTGGGTTTTGGGACTTATCATTACAAATATGAAAGCGGCAGAGAAGGAGATGCTCCACTCGTGGGAATGGCATCCAGGGCCAATGCGATAACCTTATACCTTTGTTCAGAATTTGATAAGAGAGAAGAACTACTTGCAAAATTTGGAAAACACAAGGCGGAAAAAGGTTGCGTTTATATTCAGAAACTCGAAGACGTTGACAAGGGTATATTGACCAAAATGGTGAATAATTCCATCAAATATTATAAGAAAAAATATCCAGGCTGACGGCTGCTCGTATTTTAAAGTGTGCCATAAAAATGTCTTGCCTCCGGCAAAGCATTCAGACAAATGGTCTTTATTGTGGAGACAAGTTGCCGGAAACGCGCTTCGTCGAAAAGTCCTGTCTCGAGTTCATCAAGATAGGGTTGAAGTTTTTCAGAAAGACCCATGACTGAAACATTTGTTTTCATGTTATGTGCTGTTTGCCGGATGCCGGGTATATCCCTGTTGTCGAACGCCGACTCCAGCGATGCTATATCAAGCGGGATTACCTCGATGAACTGTTCGGTCACCGTTCTCTCATATTCTTTATCGCCATTGCTGATTTCCTTCAGGTATTGCAAATTCACATATTGATAACCGTTGGTCTGTTCATTCGCGATTCCCTTTTTGAATTTGCTTTCATCGTTCTCCGTTCCGGTCAGTCTGATCATGAGCCGGTAGAGTTCCCGTTCATTAATGGGTTTTGAAATATATTCATTCATCCCATAACTCAGACATTTCTCGCGTTCGCCGGCAAAGGCATGCGCTGTCATGGCAATGATCGGGGTATCCAGTTTTAATTTCAGCCGGATCTCCTGTGTGGCGGTATATCCATCCATGAGGGGCATCTGGATGTCCATCAACACCAGATCGTATCTCCTTGCTTTTAGCATGTCCAGCGCCTCTATTCCATTGTTTACTATATCGAACGAAAGCTTCCATTGTTTGAGCAGGTGCCTGAGCAGGTTTTGGTTCATTTCATTATCGTCCACAACAAGAACATGTAAATGTTGCCAGTCAGGAAGTTCCCATGCCGCCGTTTCGGGCAATGTGGAAACATTTATTTGCGCAGGGGCTATTTTATAGGGAATGGTAAACCGGAACTGGGTTCCTTTATCCAGAGCACTTTCTACATCGATTTCGCCCTGTTGTAACAGGATCAGGTCTTTTACGATGGACAGTCCCAGGCCGGAGCCTCCGTATTTCCTGGTAATGGAATCTTCCGCCTGTTGAAATCTTTCAAATATGCCGGGTAATTTCTCCTCTGCAATGCCAATGCCGGTATCGCTGACGATAAACCCGATGCGGATATGCTTTTCCGTTAAGCCCTGATTGCTCACGCCAATGTGAATGTTCCCCTGGCAGGTGAACTTAACGGAATTCCCGATCATATTGACCAGGATCTGCGTCAGGCGGGTGGCATCTCCCAACAACGTATCCGGGATGCTGTCATCAATGGAAACGGAGAAATCCAGTCCTTTTTCATGGACCTTTTCTGTGAACAGGATTTGAATGGATTGAATCAGTGCGCGGATATTGAACGGCGCCGATTCAATGTGCATCATGCCTGCCTCAATTTTTGAAAGATCAAGGATGTCGTTGATAATGGTCAGCAGATTTTCTCCCGCTACCCGGATCGAGTCGACAAACTCTGTTAATTCCGGATCACGGTTCCTGGTCTTTAACAAATTGGTGAATCCTATAATAGCGTTCAGCGGTGTGCGGATTTCGTGACTCATATTGGCCATGAAATTTTCCTTTATCATGGAAACCTCCCGAACCTTTTTTTCGGAGGCGTCTAATTGTTGAATCAGGTGGTTCTGGCGGCGTATCCTGCTGATGATATACCAAAACAGCGCTGCTTCACTCAGCAACACCACGGAGATCAACACCGTACCCCAGGTACGGGCCTTTCTTCCGCTTTTGCTGATCGATATCGTCAGTGAGTCCAGCAGCCGCTGACGGCTGGCATAAATTTTACGGCTGGTATTGTTAATTGCATTGCTGAGATCTCTGCGTTTCATTGTTGCCCTGAAACTTTCAGGTAAAAGCGTACCTGCTTTATTAAAGCTATCGAGAAGCTGTTTTTTAATAATTAGTTTTTCATTGGCCAGTTTCGAGAGATAGTTGATATTTCTTAAGGTACTGTCGTGGTCACTGATCTCTTTTAATGAATCCAACAATGACTGTGCTTCTGCAATTTGCATATCCACATCATTAAGATAGGAGCTGTCATTTGCCGCCACGGCTCCGCGGATCTTATTTTCAGACGAAAGTATATCCCTTTCCAGTTCCCGCAGTTGATTGGCTACTTTCAATTCATGTAATAATTTTTGGTTTCCGTCAATCAGCTGGTCTAAATTTTTCGCGGAATTGTATTGCATGAAAATGAGCAGCAGGTTGCCCGCAATAAAGGCAGACAGTATGAAATAAATAAACCGGTTATTGGTCATATCAAATGATATTCGGCCTGCTCTAAAGTATATTCATCCTTTTGTTTAGCGCTGATCGGTAAGCGTCGGCTACTGGCAGTGGTTTGCCATTCACGATCAATACGCCGGCTTCCATACTGTCAATTTTACTTACCGCCACCACGTAGGAGCGGTGCACCCGCAGGAAGTTGGAAGCGGGCAGTCTTTCTTCCACTGTTTTGAGCGTCGTATGAATGGCATAGAACTTTTCCAGAGTGTGTAGTTTGACATAGTCTCCCATGGCTTCGGCATATAAAATTTTGTCGAGCTTCAGGCGGCGCACAATATTGGAATCGCGGATAAAAATAAACTCGTCCTCTTTTACATTCACTTCTTCCTGGTTGCTTTCCAATACCTCCCTTGCTTTATCTATAGCCTGAATGAATCGTGAAGGAGTAAGCGGTTTCACGATATAATCCACCACATTTAAATCAAAGGCGTCTGCCGCATATTCTTTTTTGGATGTGATAAAAATGATGACCGGGCGTTTGTTTGTGAGATTTTTGGTCAGTTCGAGGCCCGACATGCCGGGCATTTCTATGTCGAGCAAAAGCAGATCTACCGGTTGCGTCTGGAGCAGGTTATAGGCATCCATCGCGCTCGCGCATTCCGCAATGATCGTGACGTCATTGATCCTGCCTGCGAGCTGCTTTGTGGTGGCTCTGGCGATCTTATTATCGTCGACGATCAGCGCGTTCATGTATTAAAATTAAAGATTTTCCCTCTTTTCGGCTATTGATTTTGCCTGTTCAACGATTGTCACCTTCCCCGGCCTGTTAAGGGATGTAGTTTCACATCATCAAACAGCAATATGGATCAGTTACCAGCAAATGCCCTCGAAGAAAAACGTGAATTCATCCTCCATGTGATTCAACCCGGCCTTGCCGGTTTAATGGATGGCTCCGTTTCTTCCCTGGCCCCGTTGTTTGCCGCGGCATTCTCCACGCGCAATACGCATACCACTTTTTTAGTGGGCCTGGCAACAGCCGTTGGGGCGGGTATCAGCATGGCCTTTTCCGAGGCGCTGTCTGATGACGGGAAACTGAGCGGAAGAGGCAGCCCGTTAACCAGGGGCCTGGTATGTGGGGGGATGACCTTTATCGGCGCTGCCGGTCATACCTTGCCCTTTCTGTTCTCCTCTTTTCATATTGCCATGGTCGTGGCCTTGATTGTGGTCGTGATTGAACTATTAACGATAGCCTGGATGAGGCATAGCTATATGGATACCGCATTACCGAAAGCTGTATTTCAGATTGTAGTAGGAGGGATCATGGTGTTTATTGCAGGGGTGCTGATCGGCGTAAGTTAATTAACCTTTTTCATAAGCAGTAAGGTTTAGGGTTACGGGCCGTATTTCTATACGGCCCTATTATTTATTAAAAATGAAAGTGCTCTATACGATATTATTCTTCGTCAACACATTATTGTTTGTATTGCTTGTTTATTTTTTTTTGAAAAAGCTGGATACGGATGGTAACGCAGGTGAATTGCTGTTGATCTTTGCGGGAATCGTGGCAAGCATCTTGCTGCTCGTTTTACTTTTGAGAAGCTATATCAGGTAGTCACTCAATGACACAAATTCTTTTTACTAATAATTATTTTTATGAAACAGCAAAAAACATCATCGAAGACTTCGGACCATTATCAGATTCCTTATGATCTTGGTCTTGGTGGTGTGCCCATTGGTAACGAGTTTACCGCCGTTACAGATACCGAAGCACAGCAAACATTAGAAGCTGCCTGGAAGGCCGGGGTGCGTTATTACGATACTTCTCCCTGGTATGGTTTGGGTTTGGCAGAGCGCCGTTTCGGACAATTTCTGCACAATCAAAACAGGGAAGACTATGTGATCTCATCAAAAGTGGGCAAGCTGCTGAAAGCATCCAAAAAGGCAAAAAAATCAAATCTTTTTCCATTGGCCGGTTCACCCAATATTGTCGAGTTTGATTATTCGGCCGATGCCGTGCGTCGTTCTATTGAAGACAGCCTTCAGCGTCTGGGCATCGATAGCCTGGATATTGTTTTCGTCCACGACCTGTCGCCGGACAATAAATACCTGGAGGGCAATTGGCTGAAACATTTTGAGATGGCGAAACAAGGCGCATTTCCCGAATTGACCCGGATGCGGGAAGAAGGATTGATCAAGGCCTGGGGATTGGGTGTAAACAGACCGGAACCCATATTGGCCACGATAGAAGTCGCCGATCCTGATATTTTCTTGCTGGCCTCGCAGTATTCTTTGATTGATCATCAATATGCATTAAAACATGTTTTTCCGGAAATAAGAAAAAAGAATATCCGGCTGGTGATGGGCTCTGCATTGAATGCCGGGTTTATCTCGGGAAGCAACCGGTTTAATTACGGGCACGAGATGCCCGCGGAATATATGTCGAAAAGAAGACGCTTATCCGCCATAGCCACCGCCCATGGCGTGGACCTGAGAACAGCCGCTTTACAATTTGCGGCTATGCCGGATGTAGCTGCCGCAGTCCTTTGCGGGGCGAGAACGGCAAAGCAAATAACCGAAGATGCAAGATCGATGAAGGTAAAAATCCCCGCTGACTTCTGGTCGGAGTTGAAAGCGGAAAAACTAATTTCAGAAGAAGCGCCGATTAAAATCCATAGGAGCCCGGTTCAAAGTTATTAGCATTCGATTTTCTGATGTATTTTGGGGTCCATGCCATTGATTCAACGTTTGCAGCCCCAGTATCTGAAGAAATTGATTTGTCAATCCCTGATCCTTTGCACCTGTATGGCGATGGGGCAAACCAGCGTGACCACACAGCACAATGACCTGGCCCGCACGGGCTGGAACAACCATGAAACGGTATTGAATACCGGCAATGTCAACACGAAACAATTTGGCAAAGTCTTTACCCGGGCCGTGGATGACCAGATCTGGGGTCAGCCGCTAATACTGTCAGGTCTCACGATCAGTGGCAATCCGCACAATGTTGTCTT
>DATHGW010000511.1:0-2999 GCA_035317445.1 Puia sp. | reverse complement strand
CATCGCTCTTGTATGCTGCAACAGCAGATGTGAAGCTGATGGCGCAGGTGGCCAATATCGCGGGTGGGCTTGTATGCGAGGAAGTGGGGACGGTAGCCATCGACAAGCTAAGACTGTTAAAAGAATGTAAGTTGTTATTGTCTTAATCACCGGATTGATGAAGAAATTTGCCATCATAGCAGCGGCCGGTTCAGGATTACGGATGGGAACGGAACTTCCGAAGCAATTCATGTTAATTCTTGGTAAACCCCTGCTTTGGTATTCCGTTAAGGCCTTCCAGGATGCCTTTGAAGACATGGAAATTATCCTGGTATTGCCGCAAGCGTATATGGAGACCGGCAGGAACATTGCGGAGCTATCCCGGTTTCCACAGCAGATCCGCCTGGTAACAGGGGGTGAAACCAGGTTCGAGTCCGTTAAGTATGGACTGAAACATGTTGAGCATCCTTCCATTGTTTTTGTACATGATGGAGCCAGGTGCCTGGTGTCTCCTGGGTTGATCCAACGCTGCTATGCATCCGCGTTAGAGAGAGGGAATGCCATTCCTTCGGTTACGTCAACAGACAGTATACGTATAGATCTTGATGGCGAAAATCAAATCGTTGACCGCCGGAATGTGAAAATCATTCAAACCCCGCAAACATTCGGAAGCCATATTCTGCAAACGGCTTTTGAACAGGATTATGATGAATCTTTTACCGACGAAGCCTCTGTCGTCGAAAAATCAGGTTTGAAAATAAACCTGATAGAAGGTGAAGCATCCAATATCAAAATTACTTTTCCTGCGGACCTGATTATTGCGGAAAAGCTGATCGGGCAAAATTCCCTCAACGCCTGAGTCATTATGGACCGGTTGCATTGGCAGATGTCGATTCCATATTCTTATAGGGCAAATAGTCCAGGTGCTGATCAAATTCGTTGTTCAGTAAAATGCGAAATGCGTTTGTTCCATCAACCGTGTCCGGCCATTTGGAATAATGCTGTTCCGGAGTCCGTACATAAAACTGAATATCATACTGGAGCGCGGCGTTACGCGGTATCATGCCCCGGTATCCATGGTCGCTCATGATGATGATAATGGATTTTGGATCGTTCTTTATGAGCCCATCAACCATATTGATCAATTCCCCGTTTGTGTATTTCAGGTAGCTGAGATAGAATGCATTCATATCAATCCCCGTCGTGGTTTGTCCAGGTTGATGGAATCCCGCATCATCGCCCAGAGAGTCTTTCAGGAAGGGGGCGTGAGGCATGAAGAAATGGCTGTATACAAATCTTGGATTGGGGTCTTTGCGCGCAGATGCTGCCAGGAGACGATTCTGGATATATCTGTTATAATATTGGTTGTTGTAACCCGATGGATCTGTAAGGCGCAACAGCGTCTTATTGGTGAAAGTCCAGCCTATTTTTTCTTTGATCACATGAAAGAAAGTTTGATTTTCAATAAGGTATTTTTCTACAGTAATGCTTTTATATTGCAGCACACGGTCACCGGTCTCGTCAAGATTGAATGGAGAAAGGTTATCGACCTTGTAATGGATATGCTGCAGAAACCTGATCAGGGAGTTGTTTTGTATCAGTTCTTCCCCGGACAATGAAATATTCAGGTCTTCATTGGGAGTTTTACCCTGGATTGTGCCTTCCAGATAATTCATACCCAGGATGGAAGGCATGGAGAAAAATGTATTGCTGTAATTTGCTCTTGCCAGAACCGGTACAAAAAAACCCTGGCTGAGCAGGGATCTTTTCAATTTCGCGTTGTCAAAATGAAATAATTTTTGCAATCCTTCATTTCCCTGATACTCATCAAAAAGTAAAAAATAGATGTTGGGGTGTTTTAGCCGTTCCTGACCCTGATCAGAGAACGCCAAATGATCATGTTGAATTTTCAGCAAACGTGGCGGCGGAACGATGATTTTGTAGATTAAGAGGCTTGCTTCTGAGAGACAGAATAAAATCAGCAGGCTGTTCAAAAAACCGATCGTTTTGTGTGGCGTTTTTTTTAACCTCAGTACCAAAAAAATAAGACCGCCTGCAAAAAGGAACAGGACCGGCAAAGACCAGCGGTATCCGCTAACAGAGTTCATCCAACGCTGTGATTGTTTGAACTTATCAAGATCATTGTAAAAAAAATAGATAAACAAAAGTATCAGACAGGAGAGTGATGCCTTATATCTTTCTTTCGCAAAAAAAAGCCGAAGGATAAGATAAAGAATGAAGGAAATCAGGATGTATTCAACAAACAAGACGACCAACTGGCTTCCGGGAATATGAGAGAAAAAGGCATTCATATTTTTAAGCAAAAAAAATACCGGTACCAGGATCAGGAAATAGGGTTGGATGATCATGGATCTTCTGAATTTACCCGTTGGCATCTGCATCGATAGCGGTTTGAGCAATAAAATTAGGTATTGTCAGGCCTGTTACGCAAGTGTTGAAGCCAGCGGGGCAAGCGGTTCAGCTGTACAAGATCGTATTGCCTGCTCATGGGACTGAATTTCCGGTAAAATTGTGCAACAGAAGGGATGTCCGATCCTTCAAAGTCAAAAATCAATCCGCTCCCCGCATATTTCCTGATCACTTCATCGATAAGGCTGTGGACTGCATTGGTTTTTCTGCCCTGCTGATTGGGCGCGCCGAGAATATAGTACACTCTTTTTTCGTCCTTTCCAAAGAATGCCGCGGCAACAAGGTCGTTATCGGAATCCCGGATCCCTATGGCGAATCCGTATCCCCTGTCGATACATTGTCCGGCCAGGATCTTAAACCTGGCATAGTCGTTCCTGGATATATGTTTATTTTTTTCTCCGTAGGCCTCAACGAATAACCGGATCACCTGGTCCATTGCAACATCCTGAGACGCGGTTAATCCGGAGGCTTCTGTTCTGCGAATATTTTTTTTGGCGTCTTCGGTAAACCTGTCGTAAATCGTCGAATAATCTTCTTCCAGCGGAATAATATAATTGGTTCTCCGGCTAACCGAACCGTGCTGTTGCGAA
>DATHGW010000510.1:0-2810 GCA_035317445.1 Puia sp. | reverse complement strand
AGACTGTCTGAGCCCTAACAAAATAGCCGACACGTATAAAATGGCATGATTTTATAACCTCGCCTGGGTCGTGTCTCTTCTCCAAGCCTTGAAGTGAAGCCGGACACGGCTGGTCAATCTAAAAATAGTAATGATTATCTTAAAGCATGGCTGTCAGAATTCCGATAGAACAAACAGAAGGGAGGATATAGGAGAGCATGGATTCCTGCAGGGAACAGACAGGAAAAGAGGATGTTTACTTATCAATCTCAGGATTCGACACAGTTCCGTCCGCCGCAATATTGCAATTTATGGTTTGCAGTATCAACGCGCCAAATGCGTTCTTTGCTCGGAACGTAGTCTTAACAGCAAACGTACTGTCGCTATCCATCCCGAGGTTCCACGATTGAACGACTTCCAGACTCGACGGATCGTTCAGGTTCGCTTTGAGATAATCGTAAAGCGGCTTATATGTTTTTAGAAAGCTGCTATAGTATTTGTCGTCAAAATCTTTTAACAACCTGCCGAGTCGTTTACTGTGGTAGATCACTTTACGTCTTTTCTGTAGGTGTTCAGGCGTGAGTTGTGCCACGTTGGTTTGGTTTGGGGTAGTTGCAAATTATTCTTACTCGCTCCGAAGATAAATTAAATTTTTGCCTTATTGACGCGAATAACATTCCCTCTTTATGCAACTTCCTGATCTCCGCATCGCATTTGGTCAAATTTGCTTTTTTCATTTGACAATTTATTTCGCGCCCTTACATTATCGATCCTCCTATTCTCTTTCCTGTCATTCTAACAAAGGCTTCAGCCGCCTTTACGCCCAGTTCTCTACCGCGGAATTCTTCCATAGCCGCATGTCCGCAGGCATAAATACCGGGCGGGTCCTGGCTGACGTGGCAGTACACGGATTTTCTTTTTTGCTCCTGTGTGGTTGTGATATCCACATAGTCTGTAGGATGGAAGATCATGGATTGCTCTCCGGTACATACCTCGAAAAAATAGAGTGGATATTTTTTACCCGTCCGCATCCAGGTATGGATGGTAAGTATGCTAGCCGCCTGGTGGTCCGGATGTGTGTCTACCGGCCAGTGCGTAAAGACCATGTCCGGGTTTTCAAGGTCGATTAGCTCCTTCATTTTATTGAACCATTCCCTATTCACGATCGTATCTCCATCGACCTGACCTGCAAAAACAGGTTTCGCATCTAATACTTCGCAGGCTTTTATTGCTTCCTGCTTTCTGATGGCAGCTGCTTCTGCGTGACTTTTGCCTGGAATGCCCGCCTCCCCAGTCGTCAGGTAAATAATCGTTACCTCATGACCTGCCTGCACCAGCTGGGCAAGTGTGCCGCCGCATCCGCTTTCAGGATCATCGGGATGGCCGCCAACACAAATGATTTTCTTCTTTTCAATGGCCGTAGCATTCCGGGCCTGTAACAGAGATGGTAAGGTAAGCGTTCCCACTGCCACCGAAACATGTTGTACAAATTTTCTTCTTGATTGGTTCATAAGTAATTTTTTGGAATAAAATAACTTTAAGGATCTTAATTTAGCTAATTTATTTTATAAAGATGTCTCACTAAAAAAAATCAGAGGGGTGCTTAGAAATTATTTCAAAATAGCCTGGCGCAATCTTATCCATAATAAAGTTTATAGTGCGATTAATATTATGGGTCTTGCAACGGGCATGGCCGTAGCGCTTATAATCGGATTATGGGTGCATCATGAATACTCCTACGATAAATTTCTTCCACACTACCAGCGATTGTACCAGGTGAAGCGCAATTTCAACAGCAATGGAGATACGCTTACATTGGAGACCACCTCTTTGAAATTGGCTAATGCGCTCCGCGAAATTCCGGAAATAGAATATGTTGCCGAAAGCGACGGGATGGGACCCCATGGCCTCATGGTGGGCAATAAGAAACTATATGTAAAGGGGGCCCGGATCGGCAGCGATTTTTTGGAAATGTTTCAGTATCCGTTGCTGCAAGGCAATGCCGGTAAAGCATTGCAAGATCCATTTTCGATCGTTCTTACGCAATCGACAGCCAGGTCACTATTTGGCGAGGAAAACCCTATGAATAAAACGGTTCTCTTTGACAACCATAACTACCTGAAGGTATCTGGCATACTAAGAGACTTGCCTTCAAACTCGTCATTTCAATTTAACTTCCTGGTTCCATTTAGTTACTACGAGCTAACAGAAAGTTGGGTGAAGCAGGCGCGAACAGAAAATTTTGCCTGGAACGACTTTCAGCAATTTGTTCAGTTAAGGAATGGCGCCAGTTACACAAAAGTGGCCGCTAAAATAAGAGATATTGAAAAAACAGAGCGGGATAATATCAATGCGGTCAATTCCAATGTCATCCTGGAGCCTTTTCAAGACAGGCATCTTTATACTAACTATGAAAATGGAAAAGTAGCAGGCGGCTTCATTCTATATGTACGGATGTTCAGCATAATTGGCGCCCTGGTATTGCTGATCGCCTGCATTAATTTTATAAATCTCACCACAGCGAGATCTGAAAAAAGGTCAAAAGAAATAGGTGTGAGAAAAGTTATTGGCTCGCAACGGAAAGACCTGGTCATTCAGTTCTTAACAGAATCATTCCTGCTCACTTTTATTGCGTTTTTATTTTCATTCCTGTTTGTGCTGTTAGCGTTGCCTGCATTTAATGCACTTGCCGGAAGCAGGATCAGTGTGCCGTTTTCAAGTTTGGATTTTTGGGTTGGGATGATCGTTTCTGTATTGTTAACCTCGCTGTTGGCGGGAAGCAGACCCGCAGTTTATCTTTCGTCCCTCAAACCGGTCAAGGTTCTCAAAGG
>DATHGW010000509.1:0-6427 GCA_035317445.1 Puia sp. | reverse complement strand
AGGAAATTTTATCAGGAGTTTTAAAGGATGGCCTTTGATTTCGGTCAATGCTTCCTGTGCGAGGATCAATGATTTCGATGGAGATGGTAAAGAGGATATTTTTATTGGTGCAAGAAGCGTGGCCGGAGCTTACGGGGTTATTCCCTCCAGTGTTTTATTGCACAATAACGGACAGGGAAATTTTACCGATGTCACTGATTCCGTTGCTCCGGATTTGCTGAAATTGGGAATGGTAACAGACGCACAATGGGCAGATATTGACGGAGACGGAAAAAAGGAATTAATTGTAGTCGGTGATTGGATGGCGGTTACTATCCTGAAATACAAGGATGGGAAATTAAAAAAAATAGCTGAACTGCCAAATTCATCAGGTTGGTGGAATTGTTTAACCGTGGCAGATGTCAACGGGGATGGTTTACCTGACCTGGTTGCAGGCAATCTGGGTCTGAATTCAAAGATAAAGGCTGATGCAGACCATCCGGCGAGACTATATGTAGGTGATTTTAATAAGAACGGCCGTTCCGAATGTATTCCCGTTTACTATAAATCCGATGGCAAGGCTTATCCCTTTAACCTGCGGGGTGATATGGTAACGCAGATCCCAGGTTTGAAAAAGAAATTTTTGAGATATGAATCCTATGCCGGTAAATCAATAGAAGAGGTTTTTAGCAAGGATCAGCTGGAAGAAGCAAAGCTTCTGACGGTTAACCAAACACAAACCTGTATTTTTATCAACGAAGGGAAAGGAAAGTTCAGGCCACAACCATTGCCCCTACAAGCACAACTATCACCTGTATTTGGAATATATGTCGCGGATTTGAATGGAGACGGTATTAATGATATTTTCCTGGGAGGAAATTTTTTCGCCCTTAAACCTGAAGTAGGAAGGTATGATGCAAGTTATGGATCAACCTTTCTTGGAAATAAGGAACACCGGTTTACATATATTTCTCCTGCAGAAAGCGGTCTTTTTATCAAGGGTGAAATCAGGGATATCCAGGGAGTAGAAACCGGCAAGGGCAGGCATATCGTTGTAGCACGCAACAACGATTCCTTAGCAATCTTTCAGAAAAGAAATTGAAAGCCGGCTCTTTGTAAATCAACTAAAAATGCAAGCTCTTGATCCTGAACTATTCTTTTAAAAGACAGGTTGTTTCGAAATGTTCATCTATTGTGTCAAAAATCCTTTTTTTTTCCACACAGATCTTTGTTCCCGGTTCGTGTACTTTCAATAAAGAACCATTATTCACGAAACTCTCTGCAGCGCAAACCGGAATTGATTTTGTGAATAGAAACGAAGATACAGACACGCTGAATATTTTAGATTATTTGTACTATTACAATGGGGCAGGCGTTGCGATCGGCGATATCAATAACGACGGCTTGCCGGATATATATTTGGCATCCAACACAGGCGGCAATAAACTCTATCTCAACAAAGGTAATTTCCGGTTCGAGGATATCACTGAAAAAGCAGGAGTAAAAGGTAGTGCAGGCTGGACCACCGGCGTGACAATGGCTGATGTGAACGGAGATGGTTATCTTGATATATATGTGTGTACCGTGGCAGATCATACACCCGTTAATGCGAGTGGTACTATGTCCCATACTTATTTTTCCGGTTCCCGCAATCAGCTGTTTATAAACAACGGTGATAACAGTTTTACCGAATCTGCTAAAAAATGGGGTTTGGATATCAAGGGCTACAGTACACAGGCTGTTTTTTTTGATTACGACAAAGATGGAGACCTCGACCTATTTCTGTTGCAACATTCCACTCACCAGGTCGATAATTATGGAGACACTTCCACCAGGAGTAAGTATAGTGCTGTGAGCGGAGGGAAATTCTTCAGGAATGAAGGAGGATATTTTTCAGACCGTACTGTGGAATCGGGAATAATCAGCAGCCCGCTCGGATATGGATTGGGCGTTTCAGTCGCAGACTTTAATAACGATGGTTACGATGATATTTATGTGAGCAATGACTTTCATGAAAATGATTACTACTATGTGAACCAGGGCAACGGGAGGTTTAAAGAAATGAATAGTGAAGCGTTTAAGCATGAATCAAAATTCTCCATGGGCAACGACGTATCAGATATAAATCATGATGGCTGGCTCGACTTGCTGACCACCGATATGCTTCCTGAGGATGAAAGCGTGCTGAAATCATCTGTTGGAGACGAATCATTTGATAGTTATAAGCAACGGATCCTGGCAGGATTTAACTATCAGTACTCCCGGAATTGCCTGCAACTCAATATCGGACGGGGAAAGCAGTTTTCTGATATTGCTTTGTATAGCGGCATTGCGGCGACCGATTGGAGCTGGAGTCCGTTAATTGCCGATTTTAATTTAGACGGGCACATGGACATATACATTTCCAACGGTATTAAAAGCCGGTTAAATGACCTCGATTATGAAAAATTTGTTTCAAGCGCTCAAACCAAGCGATATTCATACCGGTCAAGGGAATACGATAAGGAAATCCTGCGACACCAGCCATCCGGGATCTGGCATAACTATATCTTTGAAGGTAAAGCTGATTTGACTTTTGAGGATAGGTCTTTTGACTGGGGCTTCGGCGCGCCTTCCCTTGCCCAGGGCGCCGCTTATGCCGACCTGGACAATGACGGCGCGCTTGATCTTGTCACCAATAATATGAATGAGCCCTCGGGGGTATACAGGAATAATGCCAGGAAACTGGAAACCCGGTTCCATTATCTAACGATTAAGCTCAGTGGTTTTTCGGGGAATCGTTTTTCCATTGGCGCAAAAGTATTTCTGTTCAGTAATGGCAAAATAAGCTACCAGGAATTGCAGGTAACTCACGGTTTCATGAGCAGCTCTGAACCCTTATTGCATTTTGGATTGGGTGAAACAAAGGAATTGGATAGCATGATCGTCATCTGGCCGAACAACAACTGGCAAAAGATCCTGCACGTAAAAGCAGATCAACAAATGATAGTCAACTACGATCGGACCCACGTTGACTCAACGGGCAACCACCTGGAATTTGTTAAGCGTTTGCTTCATCAACCGGACGATGCTGTTTTCTCTAAACGCTCGCTGCCTGCGGGCGTTGATTTTAAACATAAGGAGGACCTTAATTTCAATGATTTCAATATTCAACCCCTGTTGCCGCATCAATTGTCGACGCAGGGACCAAAAGTAGCCGTAGGAGATGTGAATGGCGATAAACTGGAAGATTTTTTTGTGTGTGGGGCCAGGGGGCAGGCTGGTAAATTATATATACAACAAACGAATGGAAGCTTTCAGTCGAGCAATGATTCCCTTTTCGAGAAGGATGCGGGCAGTGAAAAAGTGGATGCCGTTTTTTTTGATGCGGATCATGATGGCGATCTCGATTTGTATGTCGTAAGTGCTGGTAACGAATTTCCGGAGAATACGGCCCCTTTACAGGATCGATTATATCTTAATGATGGTCATGGCGGTTTTACGGCTTCAACCGGATTGCCGGCCATGTCGGGAAACAAATCTGTAGTCCGCGTAGCCGATTTTGATGGCGATAAATATCCCGACCTGTTTGTTGGCGGAAGGGTGGATGCGATGTCCTATGCAGTTCCGCCCAAATCCTATTTGCTACATAATGACGGAACAGGGAAGTTCACGATTGTTACGGACGATGTTGCACCGGGGCTGGGTAATATAGGTATGGTAAGCGATGCTTGCTGGACGGATATCAATAAAGATGGAAAACCAGATCTTGTTGTAGTGGGAGAATGGATGGCGCCAACTGTTTTTATTAATCACGACGGGAAATTAATAAGACAACATTCTTCATTGGATGATCTCACCGGTTGGTGGAACTGTATCAAATCCGTGGATTTGGATGGCGACGGATACGATGATCTGCTACTTGGTAACAACGGATTGAATTCAAAACTGAAAGCATCTCCTTCTTTTCCGTTGAAAATGTATATCGGGGACTTTGACCATAATGGCAATCCCGATCTAATACTTGCCGTGCAAAATAAGGGAAAGTATTATCCATTCCTGGGTAAAGAGGATCTTGAAAAGCAAATGCCTTACCTTAAAAAGGAGTTCTTAAGCTATAGCAAGATGGCTTCCAAAACAATTGAAGAGATTTTTGGGTCTAAGCTGGATTCAACAATACAATTCAGCGCGACCACCATGGAGTCATTGATGCTGATCAATAATCATAAGAATGGATTTAATGCAAAGTCATTACCCATGAATCTGCAGTGGGCGCCTGTATTCTCATTTTATGTTGACGATTTTAATCAAGATGGGCACAAGGATATTCTGGCAGGAGGCAATTTTTTTGGTGTTATTCCTTATGAGGGCAGGTATGATGCCATGCCTCCGACAATAGCTTTCGGAGATGGAACAGGAAGGTTTCAATCACAACTTCCTTATTCAGATGACCTCTTGATTTCTGGTGAAGTCAGGGATCTGAAATTGATTCATGTAAATGCGAAAAAATGTATAATTCTCGCCCGCAATAATGATTCGCTGGTTTTCCTCTCTTATTAAAGCACGGGATAATGGAGTTCAAGGCTTACATGCGAGCTATCTTTTGGGGAGACCGGATTACTGATATATTTTTCATACTCCGAAGATATCTTCTTCAGGTTTTTTTCACTAATATATTTTTCCATTGCCTGATAGAGTTTTTGCAGGCCACTATAGGGCCCATCATAGTATCCGATTAACATTTTTCCATGGTTTGGCATTTCAAGAAAAGCAAAACCATTGCTTGCAGGGCCTTTTTTCGAAACCGGGATTCCCGCCATGATTTGGATACTGTCCTCTCCCTTCTGGTGGAAATTGGCCATTTCGCGGCCGGTAATATTAATATCGTTTTGCTTAGCGAATTCCCGAATATCCTGGTAGGCATTTTTTAAAGAGGAAAACCGGTTATGAAGAGATGTAGTCGTTTCTTTGATCAGGATCAGCGTATCGGTTACAGATTTCAGCTCTATTCGAAAACCGTATTGTTTAATCGGGTCCTCTAATAATTGTTTCAGATTTTTCAGACCTGTCTCCATTTGTGTGGCCGTCTCCTTCCTTCTCCTTAGCCAGTCGATGATTGAAAGAGATTCAGTCCAATGAACTTTTGTAGCCATGCCAAACGAATCCGGAAATGCCATTAGGGAATGATACGCTTTCCTGCCACTGACTTCCTCCTTCACAATGATTGATGCCGGGCTTATCTTGATAATCGTGTATTGTTGGTCTCCAACCCGAAAGAATGAATGGATCGAACTTGTACTATCTGAATACGTAAAAGCAGGTTCATGTATGTTGAGCAAATCGGGGTTCCAGTTTTTCCAATTCTTTAGATCCGTGAACTGTTCCGCTACCTTATAGATCGGCGTTGAAATTCGGATGTCTTTTTCTATTCCCCACAAAGTTGTCAAAAACCAAACAAAACCTGTGAGCAATAAGAGTACTGAACTTATGATCAATAACTTTTTTTTCATCTCATTCTTATTTCATTTCAATTAGCTGTGCAGTTTCCCATCCCGGAGCGTCTGCATCGTCGGGCAACGTATTGGGAAAAACACAATCACAATCTCCGGGCAATATGTATGTGCTTGCCACCCCGATCAATAAGTAATCCTGAAGGAAAAATGGCAAAATCGTGACCTTCTTGGTAATGATTCCCATTGCGGAAAACAGTCCGAGCGCGAGGTCCGAGGAATCGGATTGGTTGTAAATATTGCCTGTTACGGAGGAAGGAAGGGGATCAAGGATGCTACCTGTCCTGTTCGTCTGCTCCAGGTATCTTTGCCAGTATTGATAGTCCGACTGGGTAAGCGATTGTTGTTTTATTTCTATAAAATGTTTTCCGTGCCAGTAGACAGGCGAATAAAAAACAGGTTGCTGGATATTCTGCCCATCCATGTACTTATCCGATAAAATATTTACCTGATCATTTCTTAATAATTGCTCACAAAAAGCATGGCATGTGCACAAATAGGGACAGCAGTTGCAGGAGCGTGAGCCGGGTTGTTCACAGGGGGGGTGGGCTGGTGGTTCACAATCATCACCGACCGATTTCCGGGGAATATATCCATAAGCAGTCCAGCGATAGTAATTATGAATTCCGGGCGGATCCTGTGTATTGGCAGAAATGATAAGCTGTGTGGGGCGGAAATCACCGATCGTATTGTCATATATTATAGATATGCTATTGATGGGTACAGCGGCTTCCATTTTTGCTGGCTTCGAAATATAGGTCTTTCCATTGGATAACCTTACGGTCAATATATATGACCGGCCGGCAATCCCCTTGAATGTTGAATCCGTGGTTTCATAGTTTCCGTCGCTGACCAGGGCGCAGGAAACAGAATCACCCGCATCATCCTTAATACTTACCTGGGCATCGTTGATATAATGAATTGCAGAATCCTCGTAGATATTTTTGAATTGGCCGGAA
>DATHGW010000508.1:0-15755 GCA_035317445.1 Puia sp. | reverse complement strand
GTATTTCATCAAATTGAGTTTTCCTACGATGATATCATTTTGTTCCAGTTCATTTTCGTCGCCGAGGACCACTGTATTTGTTTCGGGATCAATGGCAGTAACATAAACCGGTTTGCCGAAAGTGATATCCAGTCCCTTCCGCTGTCCGATTGTATAAAACGGGTATCCCCTGTGTTGCCCTAATATTTTTCCATCCTTATTGGTAAAATTGCCATTGGCAACCTTTTCGTCTAAACCTTCCACCCTTCTTTTCAGAAACCCACGATAATCGTTGTCGGGCACGAAGCAAATTTCATAGCTTTCACTTTTGGCGGCCAGTTCAGGATAACCGTAGTCCATCGCCATCTGCCGGATTTCGGTCTTGCGATATTCGCCCAGTGGCAACATGGTTCTGGCCAGCAGGTCCTGCTGAAGGCCCCAGAGCACGTAGCTCTGGTCCTTGGTTTCATCGGCACCCTTGCTGATGTAATAGCGTCCGTTATGGTGCTGGTGAATCTTGCCATAATGCCCGGTCGCCATGAACTCGCAATCTAATGCATCGGCCCGCTTAAGGAGGGCCCGCCATTTAATATGTGTATTGCACATTACGCAGGGATTGGGGGTTCGTCCGGCGAGGTATTCCTCCACGAAATTTTCGATGACGAAGTCACCGAATTCATCGCGGATATCCAGCACAAAATGAGGAAATCCATGCTGCACGGCCGCCATGCGGGCATCATTGAAACTGTCGAGGTTACAGCAGCCGGTTTCTTTTTTTGAAGCCCCTGCACTGGCATAATCCCAGGTTTTCATCGTAATGCCTACGACTTCATATCCCTGGTCATGGAGCATCAGGGCAGTGACGGTACTATCGATACCCCCGCTCATAGCCACCAGCACTTTTCCTTTTCGACTCATACACTAAAAATGAAACGCAAATTTAAGGAAAACTCCCCTGATTGCGTTAAGATTCCGCAGTAAGGAATAGGGGGCCATTAGTCGTACAGAACAGGAATTTTAATGGTTACTTCCGTGCCTGCTGCAGATCCGTCCGGGTTAGCAAGATCATTGATTATCACAGATGAGTCTTTCATGTCTGAAAGCTGCAACACCGCTATTCGATCGGCAGTAATCCGAAGGCCCATGGATTTGTGCAAAGTGGCCGATTTACTGCCAAAGGCGACAGACTGTTGACGCCCTACGCCATCATCCGCTATTTTAATAAAAAGATAATTATTTTCCTGCGAGATTTCTATGTCCAATTGGCCCCTCTCTTCCTTGTGCATAAGGCCATGCCAGATGGCATTTTCAACATAAGGTTGAATAATAAGGGGTGGAATTTTCAGCATGGAGATATCAAGGTCAGGTGCAACAGAGATTTTATACCTGAACCGGTTATCAAAACGCAATGATTCCAGGGAAATGTATAATTCCAATGCTTCCAGTTCACTTTCCAGGCTAATCAGCGAAGCCTGGGAATTTTGAAGAATCAGTCTTACCAGCTTTGAAAATTTAATAAGGTATTCTGAAGCCTGGACTTTGTCATTGCGGAGGATAAACCGGTTGATGGAATTCAGCGAATTGAAAATAAAATGAGGATTCATCTGTGCGCGCAGGGCCTGCATTTCGAATTCAGCTGTTTTATGACGCAAATCAGCCAGTTGTTTTTCTTTTTCGGAACTTTCCAGTTGAAGGTGGAATTTTTGTTGCAGTCGCCAACGAATTAAACTGTAGAAAAGGGCAATCGTGCAAAACCCGACTGTAATCCTGAACCACCAGGTATTCCAGAATGCCGGCCTGATATGAATGAGGAGGATCTTTTCCGGCCCGTTGAAGTCATTGACTGCATTGGAGGCTTGCATGATCAGCCGGTAATCTCCGGCTGGCAGCCCTTCATAGCGAATCGTATTATAATACGCTCCATTTTGCCAGTTGGAATCTCTTTTATCCAATTTATAACGCAGATGGCTATTCCCATTTGAATAATAATCGATGATTCCCGTTTCTATATTGACCTTATTCTGAAAATATTTCAAGGTAAGTTCCTGTAGGTCGTTGATCCCGGTCGATAACGGAAATACTTTTTGATTTACTTCCAGTGATTTAAGATAAACATTTGACCAAGGGTAGGTTTCTCTCAGTCTGCCTGGTTTAATATGATCCGCACCCTGGTATCCTCCCATCATAATGAAGTCACCCCCTTCGACCTTTATTGGATAAACGGTGAAAATATTATATTGCTGGGGCTGAAAACCATCTTTCTCTGATAAGGAAATTAATTTACCTGTACTGGGGTCAAGACGGACCAGGGAGCGATTGGTGTTGAACCAAATATTGTCATGGACATCTATAAGAAGATTATAGATATCATTACCCGCTGGAACAACCTCTTTGGCAGTGTAGGTTTGTATTATCCTGAAATTTTTTTTATAGTGGACTAGTTCTCGGTCAATTGCAATCCACCAACTACTGTCTTTCATGTTTGACACGATGGCCGTCCAAGCCATGCTATCCAGGGGGGTCTTTGTTCTGCTAAAGCTCCCGTTCAGATAGGAGTATATCAGATTGGGTATAAGCTTATTTTTTGTTTTGATAATGATATGATCATCATCAGCGATTATATTGGTGATCTGTACATCAGGCAATTCCAATATTTCCCGGGCAATGGCGCTGTCTTTATCAAACATAAAAATAGCTTCACTTTTATCCGGCTTCACTCCCCAAAAAATCACTTTTTTCTTAAATCTTGTGATGAAGTAGCCATAATAAATTCCTTTTAGCCCAACGTGACTAATCATTTGACCAAAGGCATTTTTAATAATGACGGCCTTGCATCGATGTGTTGGGATATCCAGTTGTTTCAGATCGTGATTTTCATTATCAACAAGCCAGCCTTTCCGGTCTGCCTGATCGGCAGTAAAAAGATTAAAATTCTTTTTTTTATCGACCCCTTTCAGGTCTTTTGTACTGATCGGCCGATCCCATGCCATCGGGGTATCTAATATGTTGAACTGATCCTGATAGGAATATCGTGTAGCGGCAGGTGAAAAAGGGACGAGTTGATTGATGCCCAGCCCCTTTTGCGTCCAATATACAATCCAGGCCAGACCATCGCGATCACAGTATATTTTCAGGTTCCGGTCGTTGATATTTTTTTGAAGTGAAGAATCGTCAGGAAAGGGAATACTGGCCGACCCGGTAGCAGGATCGAAAATGAACAGGCCTTTCCGATTTGTCGTTCCCACCCAAACCCGGTCTTTGAAATCCATGTGGATGGCTGGTGCTGGGCTGTGGATGTTTTTTACAGCATCCATGTAATGAAATTGTTTATCGCTAAGAGTAAATTGCATTAATCCCTCTACATTATTAATCCAAATGGAATTTCTGAGCCGGTCATAGCACATGCCTTCAGCCCAATGAAAATGATTTTTAATATTTCTAAAACAGGGCCAGTCAAAATGATCTTCCTTTCCGGTTGAAAGGTTTAGGCGGTAAAGACCCCCACCCGTTGCTTCGAAGTTTTCAGGAAGCCTCCAGACGGCATCGGATCCTTCTTCATAGATCAGATCCTGGATTCGGGGACTGTTATTGTCTTCAAATTTGTGAGGATGTTGAATCGTTGTTTTTTTTAACAAGCTGTGGATATTATACACGGTTATTTTGGACAAGGCTTCCAGGCAAAACAATTCATCCCTGGTGGCCCAGAAAGGGATCATCCTATTATTAGATCCGGGGGTTGAAACCTGTGGTAAAAAATTAGTAAAGGTGTCGGCCTTGATATCATAGCGCGACAGGCCTTCATCGGTACCGATCCAGATATTGTGCAGGCTGTCTTCGATGAGGCCGCGGATATTTTTGTTCAACAGTGACTTAGGATCATTCTCATCAGGCAGAAATATTTTAAAAGATTTCCCGTCCAAACGGTCCAATCCTGCTTGGGTGCCGATCCATAAAAAGCCGTGAAGGTCTTTGATCATGCAACGTACAAACCCATTGGACATTCCCTGTTCCATATTCCAGTTCACCACCCGATAATTTTCCTGAGCTATGACCCGAATGAAAAAAAACAAAGCTGTAAGAAAAATAAAAATATGCTTTCGGAAGGCTGACATGGGGAACAATTGACGCACTTATTCGCTTTTCATTCTTATAAGATAATGTATTTCTTTAAAATGCCAAGCAGATAATAAATTCCGAATACTCACCCTCGTCTGTTTCCACCGTCAATTTTCCTCCATGAGCCTTAGTGATGATATCGTAACTTAAGGATAATCCCAATCCGGTTCCTTCACCTGTTGGTTTGGTAGTAAAAAAAGGCTGATATATTTTGTCTATTATTTTTTTCGGAATGCCCATGCCATTGTCTCTGACCCTTATTTCGACGCCGTCATTCAGCTTTTTTGTGGTTACTGAAACAATTGGATCATATTCCTCTTTTTTTAAAGGTTGAATAGACAAGTCGGAGGGCAAGCTCCTGGGCTGCTGCTTCGCTTTTTCGGTCACTGAGTAAAAAGCGTTGTTAAATAAATTCAGCAATACTCTTCCGATATCCTGAGGGAGGATACTTATTTTTCCAATGCTTTCATCAAAGTTGGTTCGTATGGATGCAGTAAAGGACTTGTCTTTTGCTCTGAGGCCCTGATAACCCAGCCGTAAATATTCATCTGCCAATGCGTTGATATCTGTTAGTTCCTTTTGACCCGTGCTTGCCCTTGAGTGCAGAAGCATACCTTTCACAATGCCGTCTGCGCGTTTACCGTGGTGAATTACTTTTTCAAGGTTATTCTTGATGTCATGAGCAATCGCACGGGCTTCAGCTACGTTTCCCTGGTTAAGAGCCTGATTCATTTCATCAATCAACTCTCCATTGACCTCAGAGAAATTGTTGACAAAGTTTAATGGATTCTGAATTTCATGGGCAATGCCGGCGGTTAATTCTCCGAGTGAGGCCATTTTTTCACGCTGAATCAACTGGGTCTGAGTTTCGCGTAAATCTTCCAGCGAATGTTTGAGTTCCTTCGTGCGGTGGATCACTTTTTCTTCCAGCGCTATATTTTTTTCCTTTAATGCCCGTGAGCGATAACGAATAAAAGCCCATAGTGAAGCAACAAATGCCAGGACAAAAATTGCGTAAGACCAGGTCCTCTTCCACCAGGGAGGATTGATATCGATGAGCAGCACTCTTTCCGGCCCGGTATAAGCTCCGCTGGCATTTGAAGCCTGCATGATCAGTTTGTATTGGCAAGGCGGAAGCGATTCATAGTAGATGCTGTAATCCGAAGGACCGTATTGCCAGTTTCCATGTTCACCCAACTTATATCGGATCTGGCTTTTTCCTCCAGAAAAAAAGTCAATAATGCCAATATTGATACTTATCCTGTTTTGGGCATAGGTCAGTGATAACGCTGTTAAATTATTTGCTCCGGTGGACAATGGAAATGGCTGTTGATTTATTTCAATTGATTTCAGGTAGATCGAAGGGGGAGGATAGGTTTCTATAAATTTAGTTGGACTGACCCTGTCGAGCGACCCATATCCAAAGAAATACAAATCACCTTTAGTATCCTGGACAACAACAGTAGATGTTTTGAACCCATGTTCATGCCAGCCATCTTTTTCGGATATCGTGGTGATTTTTCCTGTTGCCGGATTAAGTCTTGCAATGGAAGTTTCTGTGTTGAACCAGATATTGCCCCGCCCATCGGGTTTTATGCCCCAAACATTTACCAGTGGGATACCATCATTTCTTGTATAACGGTGAATAGGTCCGAAATGCTGATCATAGTGTACCAACGCGCCGGGCAATGCCACCCAATAACTGTGATCTGCCGGATCAGTTACAATGTTATTCCATTGCAGCGTATCCAGGGGGCAGCCGATGCGAAACAGCTTTCCTTTAGCGAATGAATAGGTGCTGCTGCCTTCAGCTTTTTTTCGCTTTAAAAAAATCAGGTGGTCATCATCGGTAACAATATCACTGATCGCACTATCTCCGGCATCAACCAGCAGGTGCGCGGTTGTACTGTCTTTATTGAGGATGAAAACCAGGCTGTCATTTTCATTGCTGATGATGAGTTCATGCTTATTGAGCGGGGTTGCTACAGAAGACATGCGCAGATTCAATATGGGATGATTTGACTTA
The DNA here is from genome assembly GCA_035317445.1 of Puia sp. GTDB lineage: Bacteria > Bacteroidota > Bacteroidia > Chitinophagales > Chitinophagaceae > Puia. Next base: position 9,634 of record DATHGW010000508.1, on the reverse strand, counting down.
TCTGTTAACGTAAGCGGTTTGTATTTTTTGGTTGACAGATCCATTTCATAAAGGCCTCCGTTTTGCTCAACGCTGAACAGCCCCTTGTTTGGTCCCTTGTTAGCTGTCAAAAAAAATATTTGTTTATTTTTATCCGGGCTCAAGAAATCCCCAGGGCCGATTTGTTTAAATGATTCTTGTGCAGGGTCAAAAACATCCAGCCCATCCCTTCCGAAAATCCAGACCTTGTCGCCATCATTGTCCATGGCAAACCCATAGCTTGTGCGCAATGAATTCCGCTTCCGGGTGTCGCCGGGATACTGATAAATTGATTTGGACATCGGGATCAATTGATTTATTCCCATCGGACTACCAATCCAGTAACCTATCCAAACGATTCCTTCGCGATCGCATAAGATTCGATAATTAAAATTGTTCATCTTAGCGCTGAGGGCAGAGTCAGCAGCGAAAGGCTTTTCAAAAGAAACTGAGTCAGGATCGTAAACAATAATTCCCTTATTGCCCGTACCAACCCAAACCCTGTTTTTGGTGTCCATCTGGATTCCTACGCCTCTGTTAAAAATATTTTTTAGCGCACTTACATATTGATATTTTTTGTCGTTGAGTGTAAGTTGCATCAATCCTTCTTCAGAATTGAGCCAGATAGAATTCCTTTTCCGGTCATAACAAATGCCTTCTGTCAAATGCCAATGGTTGGGAATATGTCGAAAGCAGGGCCAGTCAAATAGTTCCAGTTTACCGGTAGAAAGAGAAAACCTGAACAGTCCACTTCTTGCAGAGAGGCTGCCTGATGCCGGCACCAACCAGACCGCATTGGTTTTGGATTCGTAAATGGAAAGCCCAATAGCCTCTCTATGTTCAAATTTGCCAGGGAGAGCCGCTAATTTCTTTTTAACATAGGAGTGTACATTGTAACTTACAAAAAGCGAGTCTGATTCCACGCAGAATACTTCATCGCTGGTTGCCCAGAACGGAATAATATCCTTAAACTCAAATGAAGCGCCGGGATCGGGTAAGAAATTACTAAAGCTATCCGCTTGGCTGTTATACAGTGACAAGCCCTTGTCGGTTCCGATCCAGATGTTATTCAGGCTGTCTTGAACGAGACTAAGCACTTGGTTGCTGATAATGCTTTGATTGCCACTTTGATTGCTGAAGTAATTCTTAAAGCCGCTTCCATCAAATCGATTGAGTCCGTTCACAGTGCCTATCCATAAAAATCCATTTTTATCCTTAACAAAACTGGTAGTACGACCATATAATAAACCTTGCTGAAAATTCCAGCTTATCATCCGGTAGCCGGATGACTTATTTTCATTGTTTGGCAACTGGGCTGATGAAATAAGAGAAATAAAGACCAGTAATACCATGCAGCATCGGCAGAAAATAAAAGCTGTTTTATTCATGATGAGTTAGCGTAAAATTTACTCCCGGCCCGGCACCAGCTTATTCAGCAGCAAATCTTTTCTGCTTCGTGAGACATTTACTGTTGTGCCATCGCTCATAACCAGGTATCCACCTTCGCCGCGCACATATTTCGTTACTTCATTCAGGTTTACAATATAGGAATGGTGTACCCGGATAAAGAAAGTAAAATCCTGCAATTGCTCTTCAATATCTTTCAGGGTACGGCAAGCAATTATTTTTGTCTTATTCTTCAGGTACATGTGGGTGTAATTGTCATCTGCTTCACATCTGATCACCTGGTCGGCAGGGATCAGCTCAAAACCTTCAGCTGTAGGCATGGCAATCCGGGAGAAACTGGTATCCGCCAGCTGGAGATGGCTTCTCAGCATGTTAAATTGTTCCGTAGAAGGTAAGTGCTTTTGTGATTGAACTTTATGCACAGCCATCACCAGTTCCTTGGGATCAATGGGTTTCAACAGGTAATCCAACGCGCTGAAGCGGATGGCTTTGATGGCGTACTGATCATAACTGGTAGTGAAAATAATTGCGAAAGGAATTTGCTCAAACTGTTCCAGCATTTCAAACCCATTCATGGAAGGCATTTCTATGTCAAGGAATACCAGAGCAGGTTTAAACTTATCAATGGCCGCAAGCCCTTTTTTTGCGGAAATGCACTGTTCCATGACCTGCACTTCGGGGCAATAGTCACTGATCAACATATTCAATGTGTCGAGACAGTGAACTTCATCATCAATCAGGATCGCTTTAATCATGTGTACTGGGGATTTTTACAATTACTTCTGTTCCCGCGGCAGATCCGTCGGGGTTTACTAAATCATTTATTGTCATGGATGTTTCTTTGGAACCGGCTTGCTGTAACATGGCAATGCGATCAACTGTGAAGCGCATGCCCATCGACTTATGACGCGTCGCCGATTTGCTGGCTATCGTCTCGGCCTGTTTTCGGCCGATGCCATCATCCGTCACTTTAAAAAATAAATTGTCTCCTTCTTTCCATAATTCTATGTCCAGCTGACCTTTTTCTTCCCGGTGCATCAGGCCATGCCAGATGGCATTTTCCGCAAAGGGTTGCATAATCAGGGGCGGAACTTTCAGCATGGAAATATCCATGTCCGGATGAACATGAATTTTCCACATGAAATGATAATTAAACCGCAATGCCTCCAGGTCGAGATATAGTTCCAGGGTTTCCAATTCATTTTCCAGCGTGATAAAACTGGCTTGTGAATTTTGCAGGATCAGCCGCACCAGCCTTGAAAATTTAGTAAGGTATTGAGACGCCTGGGCCGGGTTGTTCTGCAGGATAAACCGGTTGATTGAATTCAGCGAATTGAAAATAAAATGCGGATTCATCTGAGTGCGCAATACCTGCATTTCAAGCATGGCCTTTTCTCTTGCCAATTGGGAAAGCCGATGTTCTTTTTCCTTTTCTTCCAATAGTAGACCCGCCGCTTTCATCTGGAGCAGGGTTTGTTCTTTCTTCCTGTTTAACCCGATATTTCTGACAAATGCTGATATTTTTATAAGTCTTTTCATTGATGATTCCGTTCATTTGCTGTTTAATAGCCTGGATTCTGTATCAACAGCCGAACCCCATCGGGCCCGGCGCTCAGATCAATCTGGGCCTCGGGTAATGGAAAATATTCATTTACCCCTTTGGTAAAGTTTGCATCATTCAAATAAGTCCGCGTATTTTTTTCATGAAGGAAGTACGCCTTGATCTCCGTATCTGCGATTCCCCACCTCACCAGATCGAAAAAGCGATGACCTTCCAAGCTCAGTTCCAGCATTCTTTCAAAGTAGATTGCCTTTAGCGCAAATGCTCTGTCATTGGGCCAGGGGTCTTCATATTTTCCTATATGATAATTGGCAGCAGGGGTACTGGTAAAGCCATGAGCAGGATCTGCCGGATCAAGATAAGTATGCACCCAACCATCAGGGTTCATTGCCCTTTCCCTGACCAGGTTTACATAATACCTTGCACTGTCGATGCTGCCGACTTGCGCATGCACTTCGGCATACCAAAGCAATACATCGGCAAATCGGATCAGGTTGATATTTGTTGCCGTGGATCCTGCAGTCCAAAAACTAGCGTCTGAAAGATGCCCCTGCTGCGATTTATAATAAATATTCTTGATCGGGCTATATGGCCCCGCAAAGCCCTGGTCCCCGATCCAATCATATCCCGGATGAATTCCCCAATCCAGGTAGGGTATACCTCTTCGTCCTACTGTCCAATCAAGGCGGGGATCAAGTGTTCCGTTATATGGAGTAAAAGAATCTGCAGAGGCATACCCCTCATCATTTTTTACATCCGATACATCAAAATTATATAGATCCGGTAAACCGTTTGAATCGGTCTTAAAATGGTTGACGAGGTATTGCGAAGGTTGAAAAAATCCACAACATCCACCGCCTGGGCCATCTGGGTTAACTGGATAATTAAATATATCACCCAAATTTCCATTGTAACCGCCAGAACCATCATTGACGGAACTCTGCACCGCAAAAACTGATTCCGTGCTATTTTTTTGGTCGGGGTTAAAATTATCCTGGTATTTATTTGTCAAAGCATATTTTTCGCCACCTGCTGTGGTGCCATTGCTGATCAGGTCCTGGAGCAAGGGCATGGCTGAATCATATTTATGTTGAAAAAGGTATGCTTTGGCCAGGAAGGCTTCTGCCGCATATTTATTTGCCCTTCCTTTGGCTTCCATTTTACCCTGAAGGCTTTCCATGGCAAATTTTAGATCACCTTCTATTTCAGGCCAGATGAGTTCTTTATTGCCCAGACGGAAATTACCGGCTTCATAAGTAATCGTTTCATCTACATAGGGCACTTTATTCCAGATCTTGATGGCTTCAAAATGATAATGGCCGCGCAGGAACCTTGCTTCTGCGGCAATGCGCAGGGAATCTGCCCTACTTATGCCTTTGGCCTTTTTCAGGATCCTCAACACCGCGTTTGTCCGCTGAACCCCTGTATAAACAGCCAGCCATTTGCCCGCCAGCTGCGGATTCGAAGCGTTGGGAATAAACTTTTCAAGAGAGGTTATTTCTGCCATGTCATCTTTCCTCGATCCCTTGTAGGCCTCAGATCCGCAGACACTTCCAAATATCCAGTTGGAACCGGCCCCGCCATCAGCGAGGATAGCGGGGGCGCTTATTCCGTCCAGCATTGAATAAGCGCCGATTAGTAGCGCCTCCACCCCCTCCTTGTTCTCTATGCTCGATTCGTCCAATGATACCAGGGCTTGCTGATCCAATTTATTCTTATTGCAGGAATATACAATAGCCGCACCTGTTAGAAAGAGTAACAACAATTTTCTGCTATTCATATAGAAGACCATTTATTAGATGCTGCATCCATAATCAAAAACCAAGGTTCAATCCTGCCAAAAGCTGAATCTGATTATTTGGATAATTGCCTTTGTCAATACCAAATGAAGACTTGCTGTCTTGAGCGTTCCCTAATGGTACCTGTGACACATAACCATATAATTCGGGATCGAGACCTGAATACTTGGTCAGCGTGAACAGGTTTACAGCCTGAACATAGATCCTTAATCGCTTAATGTGAATTTTGCTAAGTGAACTCAGCGGAAATGTATAACCCATCATCATGGATTTGTTCCTCAGATAGGAGCCCTTTTCAAGCGGATAGGAATTGACTGCATCAAATGTGCTGAAATAGCTAAAGGCTTCCAGTCTGGGTACATTGCCGTTTTTATTTTGTGGGGTCCATGAATCGTTGAGTATTCTCTGCCGATGGACCGCCGATGTAGCGATGTCGCTTGCTGCCCCGGGACCATTGTATATGTCATTTCCAAATGATCCATAAAAGAAAGTGGAAAAGTCAACATTCTTATAATTGATTCCGATATTAATGCCAATACTGAATTGGGGATTTGGGTTGCCAAAATGAACGCGATCCAAGTCGTTAATGACGCCGTCTTTGTTTGCATCAAGGTATTTAAACCGACCGGGGGCTGCGTCTTTCTCTGTGGGAGATTTTGCTACATCTTCATTGTCCTTGAAGAGTCCGATTACCTTATAGCCAAAAAATGAGCCAATGGGATAGCCTACTTCATTTCTAACCAGGAAGCCGTTGTCTGCAGTCTGGCCCCCATTTGCATCTATATAAGGCAAATTATTCAACTTTATGATTTTGTTGTCATAGTGTGAAAATGTGACCAATAGCTCCCAGCGCCAGTTTCTTGAAATTTTCCCTTTCGATCCCAACATTAAATCGATACCGCTATTTCGTATGTTGCCAATATTCACATTCGGTGGGGTAGCGTCACCTTGAATATAATCGGGCAATGGAATTGGCATTAGGAGCCCGGTTGACGTTTTATTATACCAATCTGCTGTCACACTTAATTTTCCGTTCCAGAGTATGGCGTCAAGCCCGATATTGCTGACAACATCTTTCTGCCAACCGGTTTTGGGGTTTCCAATTCTAACAATGCTAAAACCTTGTTGAATGGCTCCAGAGCTAATGCCAGCGATATCATAAAAGGCATTCAAGGCATTGCCATTATACAAAGTGTACTGATTGAAGGGGTCTGTATTACCATAGAAACCGGTACTACCCCAGGATGCCCTGAGTTTGAGGTCCGTCAGCCAGGTTGATGCCCACATGAAATTTTCTTCCGTCATTCGCCAGGCAATACTCACTGCGGGAAACCAGCCATACCTGTTTTCAGGTCCGAATATGGAAGAACCATCACTTCTTAGGGTCGCGGAAAGAATATATCTGTCCTTGTAGATATAATTCAGGCGGCTGATAAATGAGGAGAGGTAGGAACTGCTGGCAAAGCTATAATTTGTTATTCCGAGCGTGGGAGATCCATTGCTGAGAAACCGATAATTTGGATTATCAGTAATAAAATCCTGCCTTGACCCACCCAGTTCGCGGTTATAGTTGCTGATCTCTTCCAATCCCAGCAGGGCTTCGAGATGATGACCATGCGAAAATGTCCTTGAAAAATTTAACGTGTTGGTCCAGGTCCATGACCGTGAGTAGCCTGATGTTTCAGCAAGGGAGTTGGAAGAACCAGCATAACTTCCGTAATGAAATAGGGTGCTGTTGTAATTGGTTAATGTTCCCCCAAAACTCGACCTCAGCGTAACATATTTCAGCAAATCGAGTTCGGCAAAAGCGTTTCCAAAAACCTGCCAGTTATTTCCTATATCATTTTTTGCCAATACCCGCGCGCCAACAGGATTCGATTGAGGGCCAAAGTTCGGGTCATCCACTGCAACAAATGCTCCATTGATATCATATACCGGGATGCCCGGATTTACCCGCAATACCCTCGAAATTTCATTGGTATAGTCAGGCAGATTCTTTTCAAACTTAGGGTTGTCGCGATACACGAGCTGAAGATTCTCGCCCATACGCAAGAAATTATCCACCGCAAATTCCGTATTGATCCTGGCCGTATATCTTTTTAAGTATGTATTCAGCATAGTTCCTTCCTGATCCAGGTAACCGAAGGAGAAAAGGTAATGGCTCTTATCCATTCCTCCCGAAACAGCAACAGTGTGACTCTGACTGAAAGCAGGCTTAAAAACTTCATGGTACCAGTCCGTGCCGCCCTTGCTGAATTTCATGATCTGGTAGATTGGCGCTCCCGGATTAATATTATACAAGGAAGGATCTGCTTCCGCAGCATTTGCCGGATAACCATAATTGAGGTTGACCAGGTAATCTGGCAAAAGGGGCTTTGGACCATAACCATACCATGGATCCGATGGATACCCCAATGAATCCACCTGGTTTGAATTTTTTAAAGCTGTCCAAAGTATATCTGCATTTTGTTGCGGGTTTAGAAAATGTAGGCCCTGCGTAGGGAATGTTTCACCAACATAGGCATCATAAGCAATGGCAGGCTTACCGGTTTTCCCTTTTTTGGTGGTTATCACGATCACCCCATTGGCTCCGCGGACCCCATAAATGGAATAAGCGCCGGCATCTTTCAGCACCTGAAGCGATTCTATATCGTAAGGATTCAGGGAATTGATATCGCCCTGAACGCCATCAATAATATACAGCGGCGTGACGTCACCGAAATTTCCAATGCCATGAAGACGGATATTGCTTTCAGAACCCGGCTCGCCGGAAGTAATCACCGTAAGGCCTGCAACCCTTCCTTGCAACATTTGTTCTACTTGTCCTGCTGGCACGGCAACAAGGTCTCTGGGTTTGACGATCGCTACCGATCCGGAAATATTCTTCGCTATCTCAGAAACATAACCTGTAACCACCACCTCATTGAGGTTGTTGACCAATGCTGTCAGCAGCACATGAAGGACCATATCGTCTTCAATCCTGATGCTTTGGGTTTCATATCCGATAAAAGAAAATACGAGCAGATCTCCTTTCTTCGCCAGGATGCTGAAATGACCAGTGCTGTCGCTCTGGGTTCCGCTGCTGCTGCCTTTTACAGATACACTGACGCCCGCAAGTCGAAGGCCATCGCTGCCATCTACGACACCTGTAATTTTTTCTTGGGCGATGGCAGGCCTTATTACCAGACAGGTGAGGCAGATCAATAGCGCAGTTTGTTGCAACAGCCTTTGAAAGCGATTTTCTGATATCCAATGGCCTGCGCTCTCCACCGGGGCGTGGCGACTTGAGAGGTTGGAAGTTAGCTGGTTGAAATACATATGCAGTGATAGGTAATGCTGCGGTTTTCTTAATATTTCTTCAATTCCCTCCGAATCTACACAATTTAACAAATGCTGACAGTGCGTTCCAGCCATTAACGGATCTAATGGGTGGGCTGCAGTAACGGGTGAGTAATTGGAAGTGGTCAACCAGCTCCAATTACGATCCGTTCAAGTCAGGCCTCCAATCAGGTCTTTTTATTTACTTGGTCACGGCCAATTTTACGTCAATCGATTTGAAAGGCAAGGGCACATTTTGGGGTGTTTCACCGAAATAACTAGGTATTTCCATTGAATAAGTAAATTGATAAAAATGGTTATGGTCGTTCAGCCCCAGGGCGCCGCCTGCATAGTTCATGGCGCCATTGAGAAATATCCGCTGCTCATTGGTTTCTCTGACAATAATGATCGAGTAGATCTGCGCTTCGGAAATACTGACTGTTTTGAGCAACTCACTGAAGTTGCTGGTGAAATTGCCGCTGCTTTGTTTTTCCCAGCTGCTGTCAATAATATGCACAGTAAAAGTAGCTGGTTTTATGGTATTGCAAGGATTGCAAGCTGGAGGTACTGTTGGTTCCATCGAATCCTTTTTGCAGGAAAAAGCGATTGTCATGATGAAAAAGCTGACTGCGCAGCTCAGTAAATGGGAGTGTTTCATAAATATGTTTTTTTCTTTTAGCTGAATGATGTGATTTCTCTTCATTGAATTGGACGTAACCCGTAGGCTTTATAGGAACAAAACTATCATGAAGCGCAGCGGAATGCCAGCCTCGTTGAGCCATTGGCAGGAACGATGGTTGGCTGGATTTTTTCGGTGGGTGAATAGCGGGTGCAAAAAGCTGTCGGACTTCTGAATCTGCCCGGCACCATTTACACCCACAAAGTTGTATTTTATGGTGCCTTAAAATGCTGTAAATTGCTAGTTCAAACCAATTTTAAGTACGAAGCAAAATTTTAAGTTATGATCAAATTACAGGTAATCGGCAACCTTGGAAAAGATTGCATTACGAACACCGTGAACGGGAAAAATGTGATAAATTTCAATGTAGCGCACACGGAAAAATTCCGCGACGCCCAGGGAAATCAAAAGGATAAAACCATCTGGGTGGAATGCGCCTATTGGACAGACAGGACGGCCATTGCGCCCTATTTAAAAAAGGGAACACAAGTATATGTTGAAGGCACACCGGAAGTGCGCACTTACCCTAAGAACGATGGTACTACGGGTGTTTCGCTGAGCTTGCGCGTTGTCAATGTGCAGTTGCTTGGCTCCAGGAGCGGGGCCGATTCAGGTGGTTCTTCAGAGGGCTATGCATCTCAGCAGGTGGCTGGTTCTGGCAATATTCCTTCGCCCAGCGATATCACGGCACCGATCGATGATTTGCCTTTTTAGTATGCAAGACATTATTTTCTATAAAAGAAAATCTGTAAAAAAGCCCGGTTTGTACCGGGCATTTTTATTTTTGCGAAACAGATTAAAAATGATCCGCTTGCAATGGACATTTCGTAGCATTCACCTGCTTTGCTGTTT
>DATHGW010000507.1:0-6494 GCA_035317445.1 Puia sp. | reverse complement strand
AATCCTTGAGCAACGGTGAAGGTCGCTTTACCCTCCAAATTACCCGTTCCGGAGACAGGAAAACCTGAGAGCTGGACGATGACCGGTCCATCGTCATGAAAATGCATGGCTACAGGAATACTGGTCAATGAAGACCAACTGATTAAATAGGAGAGCACCAGGGTGGAGCTGTCAAAAGTTGCCTTTACAGTGCCAATTGCTTTTGTAGTATCCAGCCCATCCGACGGGACAAAGGTTCCGGAATAAGTTGCCGTCGAACTGGAATTATCAGTGCCAGTCTTGGATTTGCCGCAGGATGCGCTGACAATGGCAACCAGGATCAGCGCAAACGTCAGCAACCTGCATGTACTGCGAACTGACAAAGTGGAGATATTTTTCATAACGCGCATTTTTTCACTATATAACAGGGTCTTGTGCCGTCCGATTGCCGTGAATCAGATCTCTGGATGATGAATAGTACGTAAAAATCTAAAAACTGTTGCCTTGCCCAGGTCATTATAGGCCTTACCAAAAGGCTTCAAATACGCCGATTCAAAGCCTTTTGATTGTTTTACATACAATTTAATGCCGTCTTTTCAAATATCCGAAAATGCCGTGTGATTCACCGGCAGGCCCAGCTGTAAAAAACAACTGACCCGGCTCGGCAGTTGGGATTTCATTTTCCAGGGCCCAAAGACCTTCGATAATAACGGGGTGTCCGTCATCTTTTAATGGACCGATAAAACGTCCATCATCATCAAATAAATTAATCCGGCCATCTCCAAAATTCCCAATGATAATAACTTTTTCGGATTCATCAGAAAATCCAAATTTTGCCTCCACGATTCCCCATGGGGAATTTAGTGCTCCCTTCGATGCAAATCGTTTAACCATGGTACCATTTGGTTTAAAAATAGTCACATATCCATTTCCCGCACCGGCTGTGTCGTCATGGCGATCCGGTTTCTGTTTGGCATAGGTGACATACAACCATCCCCCGATATTCCGGATATTGAAAGGCGCGAATCCGGCGGGAATTTCCGGATCGATAAATGGTTTACCGGAAACTAACATAAAATTCTTATCGAACACATCAATTCTGGCTTCATGGAAATTGGTTGCATACAGAAAATTCTCTGATCCATCCTCTGCCATGGCGATGCCTTTATACACCGCATTAGAGGAAGACTTGTCTGCTACAATACTGGCGATGTTTCCTCCTGCCCAGGCGGCAATGGTTCCGTCTTCAGTCGCAAAAATAAATTTGGCCGGTGCTCCTTTCTTATCAGTCCAAATAATAAAATCCTTTGTGGGGTTAAATATGACACCTGTAGGCGACCCGCCAGGACCACCCCCGGGTAAAGGAATCGTTACTGGGGGTCTTAGTGTAGCACCGTTTTTGTCATATACAGTGCTTAGACCTGTATGGTTGGCTGAAATCCATATGGGACCACTGGGCGTCGCTGCTATGCCCCAGGCATTTACGAGGTTGGCATCAATTCTTAAAGCATCGAATCCTGATGCGTCCGCGACAAGATTGGTTTGTTCATACCCATTTAACAATTTGCGCAGATCATTTTTTCGGCAGCCAGCGCCAAGCATAAATAAAATAAACAAAACGTACAATGATCTCCTTGAAGCAATACTCCTTTGAAAGCCAGTTAAAATAGGCTCGGGCAAACCATCATGAACCGTTTTCTTCAACGGTTTTTTGTGTAATGCTGTTGACATTTTTTTTTGATTTTACATGGTGAATAAAAAAGATCAGGGGTTCCCGGATAATTTTCAATAGAACGTAAAATAAAACCGGATCAATTCTTCATACAGACTGGACCTGGAGAACGGAGTACAGGAAAACAGGTATTTGGTTCCGGGGGCAGGAGGAGTATTAACGTGTGATTAGAGCTGTCAGTAAACCCTGGGGACGGACTCACTTCAATGGAAACGTGTTTTTTTATTATTGGGTTGTCCGGAGAATAAATTTTTTTGTCTGAATTCAATTATTCTTAATTCCGTGGTTTATTTCATGAATTTGTGTGCCGCGAATCATGTAATAATTTCCCCATGGTGTGCAGCGGTCAGATGGGAGCCGTGGGAAATGGCAATGCAATTTATTCTCTATTCTTTCTACCAGAAAATCATAGAAGGTCGCTGGATTTATTAGATCCGGCGACCTTACCGTTTACCCCCTTTATTTCTGTAGTCTATCCCTGAATCAATTTAGTAGACCTTTTCAGGCATTCCTCTGATTCCCTCATGAGCCTTCTAAATTTATGTTCAGAAGACTCAAACTGTGTGACAACCTTTTCATTTTTCAGTGGAGGCAGATCTCTCCCATCGTTTTCAGGTACGACTTTCGGTTTAATAGCGTAATGAACAGACAAATCCCTTCTTTTTAGAACTGTTTTTGCGTTTACCGATTTTACCCGTCTTGTCAAAGGAACTTCGGCAACTGCGCAGGAAATGGCAAACTGATTTGGATCTTTTGTATAGTCCATATCCTGAGCCCTGGTCAAAGTTATTTCACTTCCGCCACCATCAAAATAATAATGCGTGGCTATGAACTTTTTAACGTGTTCCCGGCTTTCTGCTGGAAGATAGTTCTGGAGAGCCCAGAAGTTTCTGCTGCCGGATTTATGAATAGCAGTATAAACCGGCTTGGGTCCTCCATTATAGGCTGCCAATACCAATAACCAGTCGGAGAATTGCGCGTACAGATCTTTCAGGTACAGGGCTGCCGCTTTCGTACTCTTATAATAGTCCGTGCGTTCATCATGTTGTCTTGTGATTTTTAAACCTAAGTCCAGAGCGGTGCCCGGCATCAACTGCCATGGCCCCCGGGCTCCTACACAAGAAAGCGCCTGTGGTCTTAATTCTGATTCAATAACGGCAAGATATTTTAACTCGACCGGAAGACCATACAGTCTAAAGACCGAATCAATGATGTAAAAGGGCGTCTTACTTCGATTTTTGACACCAGCCAGACATTCATCCGTTTTTTTAATGTAATTTCTTACAAATTGCATCGCCTTTCCATTAAACGGCGCTTTTGGCACATGGGAAAGCATCAGTACTGATTTTCTCGTCGAGTCAAAATCATGCACCGGCGGTTTGTTTTTTTGGATAGCTGCGAAAGAGGTGGAAACAAGGAAAAATGAACTGAAAAGACAAAATCCCTGAACAAATTGAGTTTTCAACATCGTTTTAATTTTTGAGTAAAACAATGCCGACCCTGAGGGTTTGGATTATTAGTAAAAAAATTTAAACACAGGAATATTGGGGGAATTTATACAGCCTGCTTCCGTGGGTGCGGACGTTTTGGTTTTTCAAATAGTCCGGAGAGCTGTATCGAATGAGCTAAAGATAATACGCACAATTGGCAAGTCAAAGGGCCTTCTACTATGGAAAAATACGATCTTTCTTAATGGGGTGATTATCATGGTATAGCCGAAGAAGGCAGTACAAAAATCATATTTTTTTAGTAGTTATTAAGTGTATACGATAAAACGGAAGCATTATTAGCACCAAATAAAACATGTAGTTTTTTGCCGCATTTTATCACCTGGGTGCTCCTGATATCATCTCTTATATTCAAACCACTCATCCACTGGGGAACATACCGGAAGTTTCCTTTTCCATCCCCCAGCAACACGATTCCGTGATCGGCGCGATACCGTCCGAATTTTACCCTTGTCCATGAATTGTTGCCGGATATTACCAGGTCTTTCCTGCCATCGCGATTTATATCTAGGGCTGCGATTGCATATACCGGGGCGTATTGTACTTCTACAGGAAGTTGTTTTAAAACAAAATCTTTATTACCCCGATTTTCCAGGTAAATGGTTTGCATCATTTCTGCTTTTAAAAATCCGCTCCTTTTAATTGTTCAGCAGAAAAAATATCATGGATCGTCGCATCCGCATAAGATTTATATTCCAGGAATTTTTTCTTGAGCGATGGTAACTGATCCATTAAATCATCCCTCGATGATGAAGGATAAGAAATCCCGTTTATATAGTAACACAATATGGGGTCGATCGACCCATTGTTGTCAAAATCCTTATAATATAGCGTCAAAGGCTCTTTTTCACTTGCTTTGAATTGAGTATTCAAACCTGTATTGCCGATAACCAGGTCCAGGTCCCCATCCCCATCAAAATCTTCCGCCAGGATGCTGTTCCACCAGCCCGAGGAAGGGAATTGAATATACTCCGGACCTGTCCACCAACTTACCCTTTTCATTGATAAAAACTTTTATAGGCATCCACTCCCCTACTACGATCAGATCTTTTTGATTGTCCCCGTTGATGTCCATCCACATGGCATCTGTTACCATGCCGAGTTGCAAAAGCTCAGGGCAGATATCCCGCGTAGCATCCCTGAAATTGCCTTTTCCGTTACATACAGGTAAAATGTAAAATTGTCGAGCTTCCCCAACTGCACTCTTTTTTTCCACACTTTGATGAAAACATCTTCTACGACTTCTTCTGCTGTTTCTTTTGACCGGACAATGGCAAATGCAAGCTGAAATAATTTAGGGCCATAATGCTCATACAATGCCTTTAGCGCTGTATGGTCATCAGCCAGCAGCCGGTTTTGAATATCATATGTATCAAAAGGAACCAATACTTAAAAGTATGTATTTTATGAATATTTGTTGTTCAAACGTCGCTTTTTTATAGCCCAATTGATCGGTGATAACCAAACTTAGTTCATTACTTATTCTCGATTTTGTATTGACGCATCATAGTCTAATGGCAAAATATGGCCTATCTTTTCGCTCCAACTCCAATACCCTGTTAAAAATAGATCCAAAGGAGGAGAATAGTTCCCATTATATTCAATAATTAAAGGTCTTTTGAACCTTAAAGATATAATTGAATTTTGCCTCCATCCTCCGCCTTTGCCTGATTCTGGATTTGAGTAGTTTGGATCGGATTTTGCATTTTTGTAAATTACTGTAAGTGTATTGTCGAAAAAAAGAGTTCTGATATTATCCGCTGAATTGGAAACAATACTGTCCGACGACAATAATTTGGGAGACATTTCGTAAAAATCTTTCCCCTGTAATTTCGATCTGTGAACTTCAAAACCTTCTTTAGTCAGCGTACCGGCATATAGGCAACGCATGAAATGCATTATTGAACCCCCATAAGCTTGCCTCCGATTATTTCTCCATCGTTTAGCCATGCGTGGGTTTTCTTTGATTAAATCTTCAAAATAGAGATGGCCTTGAAAATACAAAGCATGTTCACTACTATCGTAGGTAAACTCATCAAGATCATATTTAATCCTGTATCCTAGAGCAGGATTTTCAATAAGCAAAGGCTCATTAGAAACTACATTCAAAGTATTTTCTTTTGCCGAGTATCTAAATCTTAAAACTTGCTGATTTTTGATTTTTGCTTCCTTTGCAATAGCGGATGTCCCAATAAAATGATCAAGAAAAAATCGACCCCATTTAACCCACCCATCCTTTTCGAATGGCTGAACTGTAACCGATTGCAAGACATCGATTTTTGGTTCAAGCCGCACATCAAGCCGCAAGGGTAATTTACCTGGTGAAAATTGAAATATTTTAGGTGAGAAACCAATAAATGAAACAACTAATTCATAGTTCCCCAGAGGAACGTTTCGCAATTCAAAAAATCCTTTAGCGTCGGTAACGCTTCCCCTGGATGTATTGGCAATATACACGCTGGCGTTGGGTATTGGGGCGCCAGTCTGCTGATTGACTACATTTCCACTGATTATTCTCTTATCCTGTGCGTGAACTACAGATACGAATAACAGCAATATTATTTGAAGTATTCTCATTTGCCATTAATATTGAAGAAGTAGCCAACTTATTTTCTTGTAATCGAAATATTTTTGGTAAAAATATCGCCGTTTATGGTGACCCCATACAGTGTTACCATGTAGGTTGCCTGTTCGTCTGCAGTAAAAAATTCAATATGAGCCTTGCCATCGACGTCCGTCATAATATTCCCATTCCAATATATGGTAGATCTGTGATCAGGATATGGTGATTTTTTCCGTTCCTTACTAGTATAATTTGGCTCAGGAAACGGAATCATGGATAAGTATCCTTTAGCTGCATATAGCGGAAGGCCGGTTTTTTCCCTTTCAACCAGCCGTCTTTCCCCCTTTCTTGTATTAATAATAATAACACCGTTTTTACTTCTGGCACCATAAAAAGCCGCCTCAGGACCGCTCATCGCTTCAATAAACTCAATATCATTGGGGGATAAAGTTCGCAAATATGCAAGCACCGGGCTGCCGGTTCCCATAGAAGGATCCGGATCTGGTAAAGTCTGTGGGTTTCCATCAACGACAATCAATGGCTCAGTTTGCGCACTTGAACCAAATCCGCCCGGGCCTTTAAACACAACATACCCACTAATAAGACTGACGCTAGGGACCTTGAAAAGCGCGTTTTCGACTCCATTTACTCCATGTGGGATCATTGCCCTCGAAATAATATGTGAAAACTTACTTACTCTTTTATTTTCATC